>JACKOW010000012.1 GCA_024234055.1 Rhodanobacteraceae bacterium | reverse complement strand
AACTCGATCTATCAAGCCCGTTTTCTGCGCTATCTGGAGCATCGTGGCCTCGCCGCCACCCAGAACCGCCGGGTCTGGGGCTTCTTCGGCGATGGCGAGATGGATGAGCCCGAATCCATCGGTGCGCTGTCTTTGGCCGCCCGCGAGCGCCTCGACAATCTGACTTTCGTCATCAACTGCAATCTGCAGCGCCTGGACGGCCCGGTGCGCGGCAACAGTCGGATCATCGACGAGCTGGAGGCGCTGTTCGCCGGCGCCGGCTGGAATGTGATCAAGGTGATCTGGGGGTCGGACTGGGATCCGCTGTTCGCACGCGATGTCAGCGGCGAGCTGCTGCGGGCTTTTGCGCAAACGGTTGATGGCCAGTTCCAGACCTTCTCGGCCAACGATGGCGCCTACAACCGCGAGCGCTTCTTCGGCCAGAACGCCGAACTGGCGCGGCTGGTAGCCGATCTCTCCGATGCCGACATCGATCGCCTCAAGCGCGGCGGCCACGATGCCCGCAAGCTGCATGCGGCCTATGCGGCGGCGCTCGCACACAAGGGTCAGCCGACGGTGGTCCTGGCCAAGACCATGAAGGGTTTTGGCATGGGCAAGGCCGGTCAGGGCCGCATGACCACCCATCAGCACAAGAAACTGGATGTCGATGAACTGAAAGCCTTTCGCGACCGCTTCGGCCTGCCGCTTAGCGATGCCGATGTCGAAGCCCTGAAGTTCTACAAACCGGCCGAGGACAGTGCCGAGATGCGCTATCTGCGGGCGCGCCGGCAAACGCTCGGCGGCGAGTTGCCAAGGCGCCGGCAGCAGTCCAGTGCACCCTTGCCGGCACCGGCGGTCGAGTCCTTTGCCCGCTTCGCCCTGGAAGCCGATCAGAAAGCCATGTCGACCACGATGGCGGTGGTGCGCATGCTCGGCAATCTGCTCAAGGACGAGCACATCGGCCAGCGCGTGGTGCCGATCGTGGCCGATGAAGCCCGCACCTTCGGCATGGCCAGCCTGTTCCGTCAGGTTGGCATCTACGCGCCGCTGGGACAGATGTACGAGCCTGAGGATCTGGGCTCGATGCTCTATTACCGCGAGGAAAAAAGCGGCCAGATTCTGGAGGAAGGCATCTCCGAAGCCGGCGCGATCAGTTCCTGGATCGCCGCAGCCACCAGCTACAGCACCCACGATCTGCCGATGCTGCCCTGCTACATCTATTACTCGATGTTCGGCTGGCAGCGCGTCGGTGATCTGATCTGGGCCGCCGCCGATCAGCGCGCCCGCGGTTTCCTGCTCGGCGCCACCAGTGGCCGCACCACCCTCGGTGGCGAAGGACTGCAGCATCAGGACGGCGCCAGCCACCTCGGCTTCGCCACAGTGCCCAACTGCCGCGCCTACGACCCGGCCTTTGCCTACGAGATCGCCATCATCCTGCAGCGCGGCATCGAAGAGATGCTGGCCGAGCAGACCGATGTCTTCTACTACCTCACCGTCGGCAACGAGAACTACGCCCAGCCGTCGATGCCCGAGGGCGTACGCGAGGGGGTGTTGCGGGGCATGTACTTGCTGAAGGCCGTGGAGCCGGGACTCGGGACTCGGGACTCGGGACTCGCCCAAAGCCAGAACGCGCAAGGAGTTGATTTGTCTGCGGATGCTGAGCAGCGGGTTATTGATGTGCTGACTCTGAATCCATCGCTGGCGGATGTCAGCGCTCAGTTCAACGTCACCCGTCAGCGAATTCGAGAAATCGAAGCCAAGGCATTGGCCAAGCTCAAGCGGCCTAGTCCTCGCGTCAAGGCCGAGTCCCGAGTCCCGAGTCCCGAGTCCCGGCTTCAAGTGCAGTTGCTGGCCTCGGGCGCCATTCTGGCGCAGGCGCTGCAGGCCGCCGAGCTGCTGGCGGACTACGGCGTGGAGGCCCAGGTCTGGAGCGTGACCAGCTGGACCGAGTTGCAGCGTGACGGCATCGATTGCGAACGCCGCTCTCGGGTGCAGCTCGACGCCGACCCCGCCCTGCCCTACGTCACTCGACAACTTGGCAACAGTTGGGGGCCGGTCATCGCCGCCAGCGATTATGTGCGAGCGTTGCCCGAACTGATCCGCGCCTTCGTGCCGCGTCGCTACGTCACGCTGGGCACCGACGGCTTCGGGCGCAGCGATACCCGCGCGGGCTTGCGCGACTTCTTCGAGATCGATGCCAGGGCCATCGCCTTCGCTGCGTTGAAAGCACTGACCGATGATGACGAGTATCCGCGGCATGAGCTGCCTGCGGCGGCGACCCGGCTGGGCTGGGCAGAACGAATGGTCGAGGCACCCTGGAAGCGTTGAACGACAGAAGCGCTTGGTGTTCGCGATCGCGAACCGATGCCGTGACCCAGCGGCACCCCTTGCGCATAATTCGCGACACGTGCCGACGAACAGGGCAAGGGGTGGGTGTCGATACGCTACAAACTTGAATGGCTGGATTCGACCCAGCCCAGGCGGGATCTGGCGCCGGGGCGTTATCGCCTCGGCCGCGGCGGCGACAGTGATCTGCTGATCGAAGCGGCTGGGGTTTCCCGCGAGCACGCCGAGCTGGTGGTCTGCGCCGATCGCGGTGTCATCGTGCGTGATCTGGGTTCGACCAACGGCACACGCGTCGATGGTGTGCGGATCGATCACGGCGCCTACAGTGGCGATATCGAGCTGCAACTGGGCAGCGCCCGACTGCGCTTGCGCGAACGCGTGGGTGGTCTGGATCAACTGGCCTTCGTGGTATCCGGTGACGCGCCCGATGCAACAGCGCCGGACCCGCCCGATCCAGCGGCGGATCTGGACACCGCCTTGCATGACCTCGGCCGCGAACTCCAGCAGTCCATCCTGGAATGGTCGGCGCCGCCCGTGCAAGGGCGCGACCTCGGACGATTGCTGCAAGGCTGGGTGGCCGCGCCGGGAATCCGCCAACTACAGTTGCGGCGGGCATCCGATCAGATACTGGTGGCTCAGGCGGGTCTGGGCGATGCCGCCGCGCTGGAGTGCATTGCTCGTACCGAGGCCTTTGAACTGTGGGCTGAGTTGGAATCAGACTTGGCGCGCCGAGCGTTGACACGGCTGGGTGAGGAAATGCTTCGCTGGGCCGCGCCCGCGGCAGCAGTCGATGCTGGCGCCGTGGCTCACAGCACGACGCAACCGGAAGGCTTGCCCAGTGCCGATCCCGACATGTGTGTACTGGTCAAGCAACTGGCGCGAGCCGCGAGAGCCCGTGTGCCCGTGCTGTTGCTCGGGGAAACCGGCGTCGGCAAGGAACTGCTGGCTCGCTGGGTGCATCAGCAATCGCCCCGCGCCGACCGGCCCTTTCTGGCCTTGAACTGCGCGGCGCTGTCGCGTGAACTGCTGGAAGCCGAGCTGTTTGGGGTCGAGCGCGGCGCCGCCACCGGCGTGGAGGCTCGCCCGGGCCTGTTCGAGCGGGCCGATGGCGGCACCCTGTTTCTGGATGAGATCGGCGACACGGCTGCCGACACCCAGGTGCGCCTGCTGCGGGTGCTGGAAGCGGGTGAAGTCTTGCGTGTGGGCGCGAGGGTGCCGACCCGCATCGACGTGCGCGTGATTGCCGCTACCCATCGTGATCTGCCGGCCGATATTGCGGCGGGTCGCTTTCGCCTGGATCTGTTTCATCGCATTGCCGGCTTCAGCGCCCGAGTACCGCCACTGCGTCAGCGCAGTGTCGACATTGCGCCGCTCGCCATCCATTTTTTCCAAGCGGCGCTGGCCCGCCATCAGCGCCATAGTCCAGGCATCACGGCGGCGGCGTTGCTGGCCCTGCAACGCTGGTCCTGGCCCGGCAATGTGCGTGAGCTCAAGCAGGCCATCGAGCACGCCGTGATCGTGCTCGACGAGGGCGAAGCGCTGGATCGCGAGCATCTGCCCGAGGGGATCCGGGGCGAGCCTGCTGCGCTGCCCGATCTGAGCCTGGATGGGGCGGTCGCCCGCGCCGAACGGGAGGCCTTGATCAGCGCTCTGGCGCTCTCGGGTGGCCAGGCCGAGTCGGCCTGGACCCTGCTTGGCATAGGCAAGACCAGCTTTTACAAGAAGCTGAAGGAACACCGCTTGTCGCGTCCGGGCACCGATGGCGAATCACCATGAGCCGCGCGGGTGACACCGATCTGCTGTCGCTGACTGAAGAATTCGAGCGCCAGGCTCGAACGGCGGTGGCGCGGGAGCTGCCGCCGGGAACCCGATTCGGGCGCTACCGCATCGAGCGCCTGCTGGGACGCGGTGGCATGGGCATCGTCTATCTGGCCGAGCAGACCGAGCCGATCCGGCGCACCGTGGCGATCAAGATGGTGCTTCACGCGCATCTCGATCGGCTGGCGAGAGCGCGATTCGATGTCGAGCGGCAGGCCCTGGCGAGTCTGGCTCACCCCGGCGTGGCTCAGCTCTACGACGCCGGAAGCAGCCCCGATGGCACCGCCTACTTCGCCATGGAATACGTGTCGGGTTTGCGCCTGGATCAGTATTGGTCAGCGCACCCACTGGATACGGTGTCGCGGGTGCGCATGCTGCGCGATCTCTGCCGCATCGTCGGTCACGCCCATCGGCGCGGGATTGTCCATTGTGATCTGAAGCCGGCCAATGTGCTGGTGTCCGAGATCGAAGGTGCAGCCCAGCTGCGGGTCATTGATTTTGGCATCGCCCGTGTCACCGGCAGCGATGACGGCGAACAGGCAGGCGGCTCTCCCGGTTTCATGAGTCCGGAACAGGCTCGATCGGATGCCGTCATCGACGCCCGCAGCGACGTCTTTGCGCTGGGCGCGCTGCTGCGACTGGCCGTCAAGGCGCCGATTCGCGGCTGGCTTGCAGAATCAGCGGGCGATCTACCCAGGCTGCTTCAGCGCATCGGCGGTGAGCCTGTCGAAACGCTCTCACCGAGTCGATTGCGCTCGCCACGGATCAACGCGCTGCGCAGTCGCGAACTGGCCTCGGTGATCGATCGCGCACTGGCCATGCAACCCGATGCGCGTTACGCCGATGCCCACGAGCTGGCCGACGATCTGGACCGCTGGTTGCAACGGCAACCGGTGACGTCGATGCCGAACACAGCCGGCTATGCGCTGCGCTGCGGCCTGCGGCGCTATCGCTGGGCACTGAGCATCGTCGCCGCCTTTGTGGCAATGGCCGGGATCTTTGCGGCGCAATTGTACGACCAGTATCGACAGACACTGCTGGAGCGTGACACTGCAGAACAGGTCATCACGTTGCTCATCGATACCTATACGGCTGCTGATCCCGAACAGTATCCCGGCGGCAGCGCCAGTGCCCGCGAGCTGCTGGCCAGTGCCAGCACCCGAGTCGGTGCCCGTGATCTGCCGGCGCCAGTGCGCGTGCGGGTGCTGCTGGCGCTGGGGCGCGCACAGCACAGCCTGGAGCTGTATGACGACGCCCGTCGCAGTTTCGAGCAGGCCCGACAGGCACTCGCGGATAGCGGTACGCTGGAAGCCGACCGCATCGAACTGCTGCAGGCGCGGGTAGAAAGCGACGCCGGCGATTTTTCCGCAGCCGAGCAGCGCGCACAGGAGCTGGCGCAGCGCCATGCCACCGAAGCACCGGCATTTCATGCGGAAGTCCTGCTGTTACTCTCCGACAACGCCTATCTGCAAAGCGACTACGATCAGGCCCAGGCCTACGCCGATCAGGCATCGATCTGGATCGAGAACAGCCAGGACGCTGACCTCCGTCGTCAGCTGGCAACCGTTCGTGCCCGCATCGCCGTGGATCGGGGCGATACCCGGTCCGCCCTGCAACTGCAGCAACAGGCGCTGACACTGGCCCGGGACCTGTGGGGCGACAGTGATCTGCGCACGCTGGACATGCTCAATGATCTGGCCATCCTGGCCAGCCGTGATGGCCAGCATGAGCTGGCACTGTCCACGCTGGAGCGGGTGGCCGAACTCACGGCGGAGATCTGGGGCGGCGACAGCGCCGGACTGGCCACCGTCTACGGCAATCTGGGCGCCAGCGCCTTGCGCGCCGGCGACGCGCAGAGAGCCGAGCGCGAACATCGCCGCGCCCTGGCCATTTTCCAGCAACGCCTGGGCGACTCATCGATGCACACCGGCACCGAACTCAACAATCTGGCAGCAGCGCTGGAGGCGCAGGGTCAGGCCGATGCTGCCCTACCCTACTTCGAGCAAGCCGAGCAGGCACTGGTGGCCGCGCTCGGCGGCGAACACATGCGAGTGGGTGTGACCCTGCACAACCAGGCTCGGGCCTGCCTGGCGTTGGGACAGCTGGAACGTGCGGGCAAACTGCTGGAACGCAGCCGGGCCATCCTGCGACCGGCGTTGGGAGAGGATCATCCCCGCTGGGCCGTGCTGCAAACCACACAAGCCGAATGGCTGCTGCTGAGCGGACAGCCCAAGGAGGCACTGTCCTTGCTGGACGAGGCCGAGCCCAGACTGCGCGAGGCTTTCGGCGCCGACAGTCGCGAATCCAGACGCGCTCGGGAATTGGCTGCACGGGCGCGGGCCGAAACAGCCAGGCAGCCCTTGTCAAGGCCGATCGACAGGGTTTCCGACCCTTTCGAGGGTCATCCCGGCTGACTCAGTCCTGTCTGAATGTGATAGCTTGCTGGTCTCCTGTTTCGGGCGCCCGAACGCACGTCTGGTGCGCCCTCTGAACTGTGATTCTGTCGGGAAACTCTCATGTCCAGTCTCTTGCGTCTGATGAAGCAGCTGGGGGCCGATGCCGCGCTCAGCAACGAGTATCACCGGGATCCGGCAGCGGTCATTCAGCGTTTCGGCCTCAGCGACGAAGAGCGCGACGCGCTGCTGAACAAGGACTACGAGGCGATCAAGCGCCTGACCGGACTGAAGGATGGGCAATTCGCCACCAACAGCACGGTCAGCGCTTACGACAGCTGAGCCTTGCGCGCCTCGGTAGACCGGCATGCGCACATTCGGCGCCCGATGTCTTCCTGTTTTCCGAATAGGCTTGCTGCTGCTGTTCCTGCTCGGCTCGGGTCTGGTCAGTAGTGCCGCTGCGCAAACCCTGGAGCAGCGCGTCGCAGCGATCGAACTCAGCAACCGGACTGAGCCCTGGCAGGTTTCGGCCGATCTGATCCAGGCACTGGAGCCTGTTCGTTCCAGTCTGAATGACGATCTGCGCTTCCGCATCGAACTGGTGGAAGCACGCAACCATGCCCTGGAGGGCGATTACGCCAGTGGGCTGGCGATGATCGAGTCCATGTTGAAACGCCAGGTGCCACCGGACCTACGGATCCGCGCGCTCACGCTGGCGGTCAACATGACCACTAATGTCAGCGAGTATCCACGCGCCTTTGCCTGGCTGGCCGAAGGCCTCGCACTGCTCGATCAGATCGATACGCCGCAGCCGCGAATGCTGGGCATGGCCTCGTATCTGTATCTGCGCGCCGGTGAAGAGCGTCTGGCCATGGATTACGCAGAACAGGCGCTGCAGGCCGCACGTACCGGCGGCATCCATCGGGATGTTTGCATTGCCCTGTCTGATTACGCCAAGGCGCTGGACGAGATCGGTCACACTGCCCAGGCCGAGTCGACCAGTCGCGAGCAGATCGACGTCTGCAATCTCGCCAAGGACCCGGTGTTCGTGGCCGATGGTCACAAGGGGGTCGGCAAGTCACTGTTGGCACAACAGCGCTATGCCCATGCGATTCCCTGGCTGACCGATGCGCGGGCGCAGTTTGCTGCAGCCGGATTCACCAGCGGTTTTCTTGAAACCGGCATCCTGCTGGCCCAGGCCATGCTGGAGTCGGGCGGATCGCTGGATGCAGCCCGGAACCTTCTGGATGAGGCCTTGCCGACTTTCGAAGCCCAGCAGGCCAGAGACAATCTCGAAGCTGCGAGACGGCTGCTGAGTGAGATCCTGGAGCGCAAGGGCGACGCCTCCGGTGCACTCGAGCAACTGCGGCTGGCGCAATCGGCGCACGAATACCTCGATCAGAACGCTCGCGAACGGCGCATGGCCTTCCTGCAGATGCAGTTCGACACGCAGCTGAAAGAGAAGCAGATCTCGGCCCTGCAGGGTGAGAAGGCGCTTCAGGCTGCGGAGATTGCGGCGCGCTCGCGGACCCAGTGGCTGCAGGGTCTGGGGCTCTTGTGCCTGGTGCTGGTGACAGCATTGCTGGTCTCCTGGCTGGCGCGCACGCTGATCGAGCGTCGGCGCTATCGTGAGTTGTCGGAACACGACGGACTGACCGGCCTCTACAACCACCAGAGCACGGTGCGCTTTGGCCGCCAATTGCTGGCGCGCTGCCAGCAGGAGACGGCTCCTTTTGCAGCCATCGTCGCCGATATCGACTACTTCAAGCAGATCAACGATCGCTACGGCCATGCGGCCGGCGATAGCGTGCTGCGTGCCTTTGGCGAGCTGTTGCGCACGGTGTTTCCGCAGCAGGCCATCGTAGGCCGCAGCGGCGGAGAAGAGTTCACCATGCTGATCCGTGGCAGTGCCGAACAGGCCCGTTTCCTGATCGAAGACCTGCGCCGACGAATCGTGCCAATCGTCTTTGAAGGGCAACACGTCGATTACAGCCTGAGCTACGGGTTGAGCGCCACCAGCGAGTCCAGCTTGTCGCTGGAGACCGTGCTGCGCAGCGCGGACACGGCGCTCTACCAGGCCAAGCGCAGTGGACGTAACCGCGTCGTGGATTCCTCCCAGGTCTCAGCGCTGGACAAGGTGGAGTCCGGGCTGGTGGTGGTGGGCAGCGGCATCCAGCTGGGACGACATCTCAGTTCGCGCTGCCTGTCGGAAATACAGGAGGCCGAGCGCGTGCTGGTACTGACCGATGGCGCTGCCTTCGGAATGATTGCCGAACAGCGCCCGGATCTGATCGACCTGCGCGTGCACTATGCCGAGGGCAAGGACCGGCGTCAGACCTACCGGGAGATGGAAGCGGCCATCCTCGCCGAGGTACATGCCGGGAAGCGCGTCTGCGCCGTGTTCTATGGCCATCCAGGCGTATTCGCTGACGTTCCGCATGCCGTGATCCGCAAGGCCCGCGAAGCCGGTTTCCGGGCCCGCATGGAACCGGGCATCTCGGCCGAAGCCTGTCTGTACGCCGATCTGGGCATAGACCCTGGACGCAGCGGCGTGCAGTCAGTCGAGGCCACCCAGTTCCTGCTCGAAGACCGGCAGGTCGACACTCGCAGCCTGCTGCTGCTGTGGCAGGTAGCGCTCACCGGCGATACCGCCTGCACCCGCTTCCATGCCGAGCCCGAGGAAATCCAGAAACTGGTCGAGCGCCTGCTGCAGGACTACCCGGCAGACCATGAAGTGATTCTCTACGAGGCGGCGCGCCTGTCGGTGGAGCCCTTCCGGGCCGACCGACTGCCGCTGGCCGATCTGGCCCGCGCCCGCTTTGAGGAATACACCACGCTGGTGATTCCGCCCTGCGCCCGGCGCCAGCCGGATCCAACGGCGCAATTGCTGGCGACGCTACGGCAACAGGAAAAGCCCTGACCCGAAGCAGATCACCCAAGGCAAGAACACATCGGACTTGAGGGCCTGGGACGCCGGCCCATCAAGGTGCGGGGTCAGCGCCGATAGACGGCGCGATCGAGCCCGCTGGCAGCTGCGAGCGCGAGCACCGTCGCCCACAACCACGGGCTGCCCAGCCAGGTTTCCAGGCTGGACAAGGATTGCCAGGCGCCATGGGCCAGCGAGGGGCTGTGGAGCAGATCCGGTGCGGCATAGACCAGAGCGCACACCAGCGCAATCAGACCGGCGATGCGCAACAGCCAGCGCTCGATGGCTTCATCGACCTCCTGTTCGCGGACACGGCTGACGACTGCTGTGGCGAAATCTGCCGGTAGCTCCAGGCGCTTCCTCTGGCGTGCGCCGCGGTCGATGACCCGGTAGAGATGGCCCCGGGCATCCTCGGAGGCATCGGCGGTGGCCCGTTCGGCCTGCCGCGCCTGCTCCTGTGCCTCCCATTCGGCCTGCTGTTCGGCGGTCCAGTTCACCCTGTGTGTCATGCCGCGACTCCTATTGCCAGCTCCAGGCGCTCGCGTAGACGACGCCGCGCCCGGAACAGACTGTTCTTCACCGTGCCCTCGGGCTGACCGGTGATCTGGCTGATCTCGGCGATGCCGAGTTCTTCGAAATGATAAAGCTCGATCAGGGTGCGCTGCAGCGGCGGCAAGGCATCCAGCTCGCGGCTGACACAGGCCATCAGGTCCGCATCGCTGCAGGCTTCGGCCAGATCGAAGGCGTCACTGACCCGATCGAGTGCGGCGTCGTCCTCGTGGCCAGGCAGCGCTTCATCCATGGGCAGGCGCTTGCGCTGCAGATGACGGGTCGCGATCGAGAACGCGATCCGGCCTATCCAGGTGGCCAGCGAGCTCTCGAAACGATATTGCTCGAGCTTCTGATGCACGCGCAGGAACACTTCCTGACTGAGTTCGCGGGTGTCTTCCGGATGCCGGACCATGCGTTCGAGCAGATGCCAGACCAGACCCTGATGGGCACGCACCAGGCGCTCGAAAGCGCCTGGCTGTCGCGCCAGCACGGCCTGAACCAGCAGTGGGTCGGTACTCATGAGGGGTTGGAGACACCCGCAACGAGATCGGTTGCACCTCAGTCTGGCATGGAAGTCCCGGATCGGTGCGCCTTGCGGCTGGTCCCACCTCTTCCTGTGGGAGCGGCTTCAGCCGCGATCGCTTCTGCCTTGCTGCGTGCGGGTTCTGTTGGTGGCTGAAGCTGGTCTCTCACCAAACATGCGCGAACTCATTGCTTCATAAGTCTTGAATAGAAGGGGCAGGGGGCAGGGGTCCAAGCTCGACGCATGATCTGACCGTGCCGTGACGTGGGTCCCCTGCCCCCTGCCCCTTGCCCCCGTTTGTTGCGCGAATATGCGCACCGCCGGGGCGACCGGAACTTCCACAGGGGCCATGCAACCGAACCCGCACTCGCTGTCTCTATCCGGGCAAAGGGCAATACCGCCCGCTGCTCAGGAGTACCGCTGTGGATCTAGGCCCGTTGATTCCGATCACCTTGTTCGTGTGTGTGGTCGTAGCCATCAAGATCGTCATGGACGGACGAGTGCGCCGCCGCCTGGCGGAGTCAGGCGCCTCGGAAGACCTGGTTCGCACCATGCTCGCCGCCGACGAGCAGAACCGGAAAGTGTCCTCGTTGAAATGGGGCCTGGTGCTGGTGCTGGTCGGTATCGCCTTCGGACTGATCGATCTGTTCAATCTGGGTCCGAACGACCCTGCCGCCTTCGGCATCGTCATTGCCGCGGCGGGCCTGGGCATGCTCGGCTTTCATGGCCTGGCCAATCGGGCGCGCTGAGATCGCGCCGTGGCAGGCGACCCGGCGGCCACGGCCGCCGGGCGCGTAGCGATGGATTACTGTCCCTGCGCCTGGGCGTAGCCGGCGACGCCATCGAAGTTGAACAGATGTTCGGTCTTGATGACATCAATGCCGGCATCGGCCATGCGCTGCAGCAGAGCCACCTTGTGGCCCAGCGTCAGCGGGTCCTGACCCTCGCGCGCTAGAAAGCGACAACGCCAGTGATCGGTGCAGAAGGTCTCGGCGTGTCCCTGCGGCCACACCTTGACCCCGCGATTGGTGATCAGCTGCAGCGACAGCTGTTCGGTATCAGTGGCTTGCAGCTGTGCTGCCAGATCGTCCGGCGCGATGTCGGCGGCGTGGACGAAGATATCGATGCCTACCCGGGTCTTGTGCTGCGCCGGCCTGCGCACGTACAGCGGGCGGCGCGGCTCGGCAGCGGCCGGTACATCGGCGTATTTCACCGACGCCAGCTGGGTCGGCTGTTGTCCCAGTCGGGCGATCACGGCCTCGGCAAAAGCGGCGGTGCCGACCTTGCTGCGGGTGTTCGCGGAAGCAATGTCGGCGGTGTGGATGCCATCCTCCAGCGTCCGCAGCCAGGCATTGTGGATACGCTCGGCCACGTCGTTCTGACGCAGCTGCACCAGCATCATCACCGCGGCCAGCAGCAGGCCGCCCGGATTGGCGATGCCCTGCCCGGCGATGTCCGGGGCGCTGCCGTGGATGGCTTCGAACATGGCGCCGTGCTCGCCGATGTTGGCGCTGCCGGCCAGGCCGACGCTGCCGGTCATCTCGGCGGCGATGTCGCTCAGGATGTCGCCGTAGAGGTTGGGCATGACAATCACATCGAAGCGTTCCGGCCGGGTTGCCAGTCGGGCCGCGCCGATGTCGATGATGTAGCGCTCACGCTGGATGTCCGGATACTCGGCGCCGATCTCCTCGAACACGCGTGCAAACAGGCCGTCGGTCATCTTCATGATGTTGTCCTTCACCATGCACGTGACCTTGCGCCGGCCGTACTGGCGGGCGTACTCGAAGGCGTGGCGGACGATCTTCTCGCAGCCCGGGCGGGTGATCAGCTTCAGGCACTGGTAGACCTCGTCGGTCTGGCGATGCTCGATGCCGGCGTACAGGTCTTCCTCGTTCTCGCGCACGATCACCACATCCATGCGCGGATGCAGCGTGGCCACGAAGGGCGCGTAGCTGATGCAGGGACGGACATTGGCGTACAGGCCTAGGGTCTTGCGCAGGGTCACGTTGAGGCTCTTGTAGCCACCGCCCGAGGGCGTGGTGATCGGCCCCTTCAGCAGCACACCGGTGCGGCGCAGGCTGGCCCAGGCGGCGTCATCGATGCCCGCGGCATGACCGCGCAGGTAGGTGGCTTCGCCGATCTCGATGAACTCCGGGGCGATGCGCGCCCCGGCCGCGCTGAGAATGGCCAGGGTGGCCTGCATGATCTCGGGGCCGATGCCGTCGCCGGGCGCGACCGTGATCGGTGTCAGCACCGGGTTTTCCGATACTGCTTGCGAGACGCTGCTGTCCAGCCATTCCGGCGAGTTGACCTGATCCATTTCCATGCTCGTGTCCATCCTGGTGCGGAGATGGGCGAAAACTAGGCAATCCCGGTGCATTTGGGAAATACTTGTATTTGATTCCATCGATAGTTTTTTATCTATGCCAACACCCCTGCGTCGATTGCTGCGCATCACCCCGCAACAGCTGCGCGCCTTCGAAACCACGGCACGTCTGCTGTCGGTGACCCGGGCGGCCGAGGCCATGCACCTCAGCCAACCCACGGTCAGCGTGCAGCTCAAGGAACTGGCCGGCGCCATCGGCGAACCGCTGTTCGAGTACTCCGGGCGCAAGCTGCGCCTAACCCAGACTGGCGAGACCCTGCAGCACACGGTCGCCGAGCTGATCGACTGCTGGCAGCGCTTCGAAGCCAACCTCAACGAGCAGCGTGGGCTGGTGCGCGGACATCTGCGCATTGCCGCCGTGACCACGGCCGAATACTTCGTGCCGGATCTGATCGGGCCCTTCGCCGCCGCCCATCCCGGCGTGGAGTTCGAGCTGAGCATCGAAAATCGTGACCGCGTGGTCCAGCGCCTGCAACAGCGCAGCGACGATCTGGTGGTGATGATGCTGCCGCCACAGGATCTGCCACTGCGCTCCCTGCCCTTTCTCGACAATCCGCTGATCGTGGTCGCCGGCAGCAGCCATCCTCTCGCAGGCAAACGCCTGAAGCTGGCTGATCTGGCCGGGGAACGCTGGCTGATGCGCGAGGCCGGCAGCGGCACCCGTCGTGTGGCCGAGCAGCATTTCGCCGACGCCGGCTTCAAGCCGAAGATTGCCATGAGCCTGGGCAGCAATGAGGCGATCAAGCATTCGGTCGCCGCTGGCCTCGGCATCGCCGTAATTTCCCGGCTGGCGCTGAGCCAGTCCGGCCAGAGCGATCTGGCCGCCGCAGGACTCATCGAACTTGAGGTACGCGGTTTTCCGATCGAACGCCGCTGGTCACTGGTCTGGCGCAGTGACCACCCGCTGTCGGCCACAGCCCGGCGTTTTGTCAGCTATCTGCAGGACACGCCGCAGCCAAACCCGTAGGTCACGTTGGCCGCGCCAGCGGGCTACGTGACGCCGGCCAACATTCGCGAAAACCATCCATCAAGGCCGATCCAAGCAGAAGCGGGACGCGAAGTACGCAAAGGAAAAGCAGAAAGGACACCAAGAGAAACCGAGAGCTGTGTGTTCTTCTCTGCGTTCTCTGCGCCGCTCTGCGTTCTCCGCGTTCAAGCTCTGGCCTGGCAGCCTCGGGGCGTTCCCCACCTGCGAGGTCATCGCGGTGGGCGGTCGCGACGCAAGGTCGCTCCTACCAGTGCTTTCGCGGCTCTTTGCGTTCAAGCTCTGGCCATGGACACCCCAGCCGCGAGTTCATCGCGGCTGACGGTCGCGACGCGAGGTCGCTCCTACGCGAGCTGGGGGCTCAATGCAGCACGTGGCTGAGGCAAACTTCGCAGCTGAACCAGCGCCTGGCGACGCTGGCGGGGCCGCTGCCTGATTCCTTGGCCTCCCAGCCAGCGCGGTCCAAGGCCTTGAGGGCCTCGCCACCGGCTTTCTCCACGGCGCTGTTGACGGCGGTCAGTTCGGCCAGCAGCTGATCACGATCGGCCATGCGCGCCGCCAGCTCGGCCTGCACGTTCTTGTGCATCTGCTGCTGGCTGGCGCTGGGTCGACCGTCATAGCCAACGACCGCGCCGTAGAGCTCGCCCATGCGCTCGCGTAGCTGTTCCTCACCGCTGACATAGCCGCCATCGGTATCGCTGGCGGCGAGTTTCTTGCGCAGCGCCGACAGCTTGTCCGCGAAACTGGTCAGCGACTTGGGCGTCTTGTTGCCGAGCGCCTTGTTGCGTGCCTCGATCTGCGTGTTCAGATCAGCCAGCTGATCGGCGACAAAGGTCAGATCGGCCAGTTCGCCGTGCAGCGCCAGCGCCAGTTCGCGCTGGGCCGTGCGATCTTCGGCACTGTGCGGTGAGCGCGGATCGGCTGCCAGCGTCACCTTGCCTTCGGCCGTCTGCTTGCCGCGGGTGAGCACATAGCGATAGTCGCCCTCGGGCAGGCGCGGACCGACAAAGGCCTGCACCAGCTGGGTCGATGGCGGCAACTTCGGCGCCTTCAGGCGCATCGGCCACTCGATCCGAACCACGCCGCGACGCTTGTCCACCGGCAAGGTGGTGATCAGCTTGTCCTTGCTGTCGAAGACTTCCAGCTTGGAGTCACCGAACATATGCCGCTTGGCCGCATAGAAGCTGATCACGGCGACATCTGGCAGGCTCTGGCCGGCATATTCATCGTCGCCACCAAAATCCTGCAGGCCGCCACCAATGGTCTGGATACCGGCCCGCGACGGCAGCAGCGCCAGATCCTGCTTCAGCACCTCGGCGTTCAATGCCCGCAGCGGGCTGAGGTCGTCGATGATGTAGATGCCGCGACCGTGAGTGGCGATGATCAAATCGTTTTCGCGCGGATGCAGGTACAGATCGTGCACCGCCACGCGCGGCAGATTCTCGGCAAAGCGTGCCCAGTGGGCGCCGCCGTCAATGGAAATGAACAGGCCGAACTCGGTGCCCAGATACAACAGATCCGCCTGCACCGGATCCTGCTCGATCACCCAGGCATAGCCGTCGACGCCGGCCAGATTCACCGGCGCGAAACTGGCACCGAAATCGCGGGTGACCAGCAGATAGGGCTTCATGTCGCCGCGACGATGATCGTCGATGGTGACGAAAGCGGTACCCTCGTCATGCGGCGAAGCCTCGATGCGCGACACCCAGGCCCCCTTGGGCGTGCTCTTCAGCCGGGCCGTGAGATTGGTCCAGCTGCGGCCGCCATCGCGGGTCAGCTGCACATTGCCGTCATCGGTGCCCACCCAGATGGTGTCCGGGTTCTTCGGCGACTCGGCAATGGTGTAGAGGGTGGTGTTGTTCTCGGCGGACGAATTGTCACGGCTGAGACCGCCGGAGGTGGCCTGGCGCTGCAGCTGCGGATTGTTGGTGGTCAGATCCGGTGAGATTCGGGTCCAGCTGTCGCCGCGATCGGTGGATACATGCAAGTACTGGGACCCGGTATAAAGCTTGCCGCTGGGTGCCAGCACGGTGGGCGTGTTCCAGTTGAAGCGCAGCTTGTCTTCGCCTTCTCCGCGAGCCGGCTCGATGCGCTTGATCTCGCCCAGCGTGCGATTGACGCGCAACAGCTTGCCGCCCTGGTATTGGCTGAACACGGTATCGGGATCGCTAGGATCCGGCCAGGCCCAGAAGCCGTCGCCCATGCCGACGCTGTCCCAATCGCGATTGCGAATGCCCGAGGCGCTGCGGCTGGGCGCGGTCCACGAGCCATTGTCCTGCAGGCCGCCGTAGACTTGGTACGGCTGCGCCATATCGGCGCTGACATGGTAGAACTGGCTCACCGGCAGATTGCGGAACTGGCTCCACTTGGCGCCCTGATTCATCGAGACGTAGACGCCGCCATCGGTGCCCAGCAGCAACTGCTGTGGCAGCTTCGGGTTGATCCACAGCGCGTGGTGATCGGGGTGTACCGAGCCGCCAAAGCTCATGCTGTTGAAGGTCTTGCCGCCATCGGTGGAGACCGTGGTCACGAAGGCCGGGCGGTAGATGCGATCGGCATCGACCGGATCGACCACGATCTCGCCGAAGTAGAAGGGCCGCATCTGCACATTGGTGCTGGAATTGGTCTCGGCCCAGGTGTTGCCCATGTCGTCCGAGCGATACAGCGCGGTCTTCTTGGCCTCGACCAGCGCATAGACCACATTGGATTTGCTCGGTGCCACCGCCAGTGCGATGCGACCTTTCTCGGTGGTTGGCAAGCCGCTTTCGGCCTTGGCCCAGCTGCTGCCGCCATCAAAGCTGCGATACAGCCCACTGCCCTTGCCCCCGGAGCGGAAGAAATCAGGTGAACGCCTGAGGCTCCACATGCCCGCGTACAGCACATTGGGATTGCGCGGATCGATGGCGAGGTCCGAGCAGCCGGTTTCGGTGTCGACGTACAGCACCTTCTCGAAGCTGGCACCGCCGTCGCGCGAGCGATAGACGCCGCGTTCGGCCGAATCACTCCACAGCGCCCCGGTGACGCACACGAACACATTCTTGCTGTTGTTCTGGTCGACCACGATCTCGGCGATACGCTCCGATTTCTCCAGACCCACCCGCTTGAAACTCTCGCCGCCGTCGATGCTCTGATACAGCCCATCGCCCACCGACACGGTGTTGCGCACATTGGTTTCGCCGGTGCCTACCCAGACGGTCTTGGGGTTGCTTGGGTCAATGCGGATGGCACCGATGCTCTGGATATGGTCATCGAACACCGGCTTGAAGGTGGTGCCGCCGTCGGTGGAACGCCAGACGCCGCCGGAGGCCGCGCCGACGAAGATCGTCTGAGGGAACTGCGCGCTGGCATCGATGGCGCTGATGCGGCCGCTGGTGTGCGCCGTGCCGATGCTGCGCGCGCGCAGTCCACCGAAGACGCTGGAATCGGGCGCGGTCTGGGCCGCGATTTCGCCACTGGCAAGGGTGGCCAGAAGCAACAGGGGAAGTGTGCGCATCAGCGATCTCCGGGGGCTGGCCGCTGTCGCGGCCATGCCGATGTGGAAGAGCAGACTCGAATCAGCCAAAGCCTGGATCGGAACACAGGCGTCATTGCGAGCGCAGCGTAGATTGGGCCAAGCGCAGCGTGCCCAACGTTGGGCACGGCTTGCGGCCTTAGCCCAACCTACCCCGGCCCATGACGCCGCAATCAGCCTACTTGGCCGCCTCAACCTTGGCCTTCGGCGCCGGCTGGGTGAAGCGGTCGGCCGCCAGATCGACGTTGACGTCGATCTTGGTGAACTGCATTTCCTGCTTCATCTCGCCCATCGGGCCGGTCATGACGTTGGTGATCGAGTACGGCACCATGGTGCCCGCGACCTCTTTGTAGTCGCCGAGAATGGCACTGCCCGCGACTTCCTGACCCTGCATCTTGACCACGCTCTCGGTCTTGATCACCAGAAAGTACTCGGTGTCAATGTAGTTGGTTTCTTCGGTGCCATCGGCGCGGGTGACCTTGACCTTGTAGGCCGGGGTGCCATCGACATCGACCACGCCCTGCAGCTCGACCTTGTGACCCTTGGACTTGTAGTCGACCAGCGCACCGTCGATATCGGCCTGATTCTTGAACTGGGTCAGCTCATCGCTGCCCATCGGCTCCGGATCGAGCTTGCCCATCATCGGCATGATCTGCCAGCCATTGGTGCCGTCGAAGGCCTGGCTGGCCTGCATGCCCTGGAAGCTGAAATCGATGCGCATGGAATTCGGCCGCTTCATTTCGGCGACGAAAGGCATCTGCATCGGGCCCATGGTCATCGTGCCCTCGGCACGCGTGGTCTTGATGGCCTTGAGCACGTCCATGCCACCACGCGCTTCGATGTGCTTGGCAATGACCGCATCAACATCGGTCAGATCGTCGGCGTACACGAAACTCGACGCGCCAAACACGGCCAGGCCCAGCATCAGGGAAGACAGAGACAATTTCATCGCACACCTCGGGGGTTTGGGTTGCCGGCACTATGCAGAGAATGCCGCTTCGCACCATGTGCCAGAGGATGGGGTTGCAAGCGACGGTGAAACAGTCCGCGGCTCGCAGTTCGGGCAAATAGTGTCCACGAATCCGTGATCCAAGTTATTGATACGTCGCCGGGATGCAGATTGAGGCGCCGCTGCGCGTATTTGACTGCCGATTCGGCACCGGGCCAGCACCTGCTCAGCGTCGAGACATGGCCACAGCTATGGCGTCGATCTCGGCGCTGCGCAGATGCGGATTGGCCAGCGCCGCGATGGTGGACTTGAATTGGGCTTGCAGTTGGCGCAGTTCGCGCAGCTGGCGCTCAAACAGGCGTTCGGCGTCCTTGGGCTGAAGAATCTGCTCGTACCGGTGCGCCCCGAGCTGATCCTCCAACTGTTGGGCCTGCGCGCTCAACTCGTCCTGCAGCGTGCGCAACTGCTCGCGCAGCACCTGATTGTAGTGCTGCAGGCGCTCGGTCGGCAGCGCTGCCAGCGTGCTGGCATTGATCTGCTCGACTTCCATCTGCAGCGTCAATAGCGTCAGCAGGTCGTTGTCCTGGTAGGCCTTGTTGATCTGCTGCATCAAGCCGGTCTTGCGCGCTCGCTCGTCGAGATCGCTCTCCCGATCCGGGTGCAGGCTGCTCACCAGCTTGCGATAGATCTCACGCAGCGAGACGCTGGCCGCCTGGGCGGCCTGTTCACGCTTGAGTTCGGCTGGCGAAGGGCGACGCTTTTTCTTGCGCTCGTCCGCGCGTGCCTCGCGCTCGCGTTGCTCGGCCTCGAAGCGATCGTCCATGCGCGCTTGCACATGGCGCAGCAACTCTTCGACGGATTCAGCCGAATGATCGGCGACCACGTCATCGCCATACAGGTCGCTGGCCATCTGCTCGGCGAACTGCAGTTCCAGCTCCTGATCCGCCTGCCGGCGCTCGCTCAAGCCGATACCGCTGTAGTGCCGATAGAGATCGTCCAGGGCTTCATCCTCACCCTCGCCAACGCTGTCCTCAATGCGTGCCAGCAGAAACTCGATCAGCGCATCGCGCCGGCGCCGAGTGAGCTTGATGCCCGCTGGCGGATGCGTCAGCAAGCCATCCAGTTGCTCGATCAATTGCCGCTGCAACGCGGCCAGTGCCTCGGTGCCCGGCACCATCTCGGCCAGCACCCGCTCCCGAACGCGCTGCTGCATCAAGCGCCATTGCTCCAGCATCAGACGCGCCCGCGCCAGCTGCTGCGTGAGCCGGTTGAAACTGCGCTGCGCCGGGTTCAGCGCTGCGGATCCTTGTTCTATCCGCAGCAAATCCGAAGCAGGTGGTTGCTGCGGCGGGTCATCAAACAAGCTGGCTTGGGGCGAAGGCTTCATGCGACGGGCAGTTCTGGGAAGTGCGGAACCATAGCGCCGATGGACCCATGTTTGCGCTCAATCATCCCATCCTCGCGCAGGTCCCTGCGACGATTGGCCGCAGCACCCTGCCTGCAGCGCCCCCACTGCGATATGGTTGAATCGGGTCGCAGGCCAGCTGCCCCTAGCCGGCAGTTGCGCGCCTGCGTGTGTCCATTCTTGCGATTGATCTCCCATTGGCAAACGCCGACCGCTCCAAGCGTATCGATCCCGCCTTCCTGCGTACGCTGATGCAACTGCGCTGGTTTGCCGCGCTGGGCCAGGCGCTGGCAATCTGGGTGGCGTTGCATTGGCTGGCGCTGCCGCTGCCAGCATGGCCGCTGTGGCTAGGCGTGGTGGCGCTGGTGTGCTTCAACGGCTATCTGACGCTACGCCGCCGGACGTTGCCGGGCACACCAGCGCTCGCCGTGCTGCACCTTGCCGTGGACATCTCCGAACTGAGCTGGGCCATCGGCTGGAGCGGCGGCGTGATGAATCCCTTCGTGTCCCTGTTTCTGGTGCCGATCGCCCTGTCCACGCTGGCATTGCCGGTGCGGCATATCGTGTGGGTGGCGGTCATGGCGACGGCAGGCTATGCCGCGGCGGCAATCCTTGGACCGCCGCTGCCGCATATCCACGGCATTTCCGGCACCTTCGACCTGCATCTGGCCGGCATGGCGGTCAATTTCGCGCTGTCGGCGGTGGTGTTCGTGGCGGTGCTGACGCAACTGGCCGCCTTGCGCGATGCCCGCGAGCGCGAGATCGCACGCTTGCGCGAACAATCAGCACGAGACGAGGGCATTCTCGGTCTGGCCACCCATGCCGCCGCCATGGCGCACACCTTGAACACGCCGCTGGGCACGCTGACGCTGCTGCTTGACGACCTGAGCGAGGACCACGCCGGCAACCCGACGCTGCATGAGGATCTGAATCGAGCGCGCGTGCTGGTCGCCCACTGCCGCGATCAGGTGCGCAAACTGGTACACGACGCCCATCCCGATGAACACGCGCGGCTGCCGCTCAATCAATATATAGACAGCGTGATCTCACGCTGGGAGTTGCTGCGTCCATCGATGCAGTTGTTGCGCGATGTGGAGCTACCGGAGACCGAGGTACGCGCAGACCCGGCACTGGAGCATCTGTTGCAGGCCTTGCTCGACAATGCCGCCGATGCCAGTGCCAGCCGCAGTCAAAGCTCGATTGAACTGACGTTGCAGGTGGCAGACGACGATCTGATTGGTGTCATCCGCGACCGCGGCGGGGATGCGCTGGCGCGCGAGCCGCTGACGCACCGACTGTTCGGTACCAGCAAGCCTGAAGGTCTGGGAGTAGGACTGGCGCTGTCGCACGCAACTGTTGAGCGGCTCGGCGGCGAGTTGAGCTTGCAATCGGCTGCCGACGGCGCCATGACCCGTTTGCGTGTGCCACTGAGCAGCTTGTGCGAATGAACAGCGAGACCCTGCACATCCTCATCGTCGACGACGATCCGGTCTATGCCACGCAGTTGCAGCGCTCACTGCAGCGCCGTGGCCACAGCAGCTGCATCGCCCACGACATCGAGCATGCGTTGAGTGTCGCGGACGCCCGCGTCCCCGATGCGGCACTGGTCGATCTCAAGCTGGCCGACGAATCCGGGCTGCGCCTGATCGAACCGCTGCGGGCGCTGTCCGAGGAGATGGTCATCGTGTTGCTGACCGGCTACGCCAGCGTTGCCACCGCTGTTGAGGCCATCAAGCGTGGCGCCGACGACTACTTGCCCAAGCCCGCCAGCATTCAAGCCATTCTGCGCGCCATCAGCGGCGAACCGGCAACAGAGGTAGTCGATGAAGTACCGGCCTCGATGACCCGAATGCAGCGTCTGGAATGGGAGCACATCCAGCAGGCACTGACCTCGACCGGCGGCAATATCTCGGCCAGCGCCCGCTTGCTCGGCATGCATCGGCGCACTTTGCAGCGCAAGCTGGGCAAGCGTCCGGCACCGGAACGCGGGTGAGCGGTCAATTGGCAAGCGCCAGATCGGGTACCCGGCTGAACTCCCGCAGATTGTTGCTCACCAATTCACCCGCACCCCGACGTAGGCGGTGCGGCCCGCGCCCGGCACGGCAATACCCCAGGGGATGCCGTTCAAGCTCATGGTCATGCCCTGCCCCACATAGGCACCGCCCAGCGGCAGGTCGTAATTGCGATCGAGCAGATTGTCGATGCCAGCATCGATGCGCACCTGCGTCCAGGCATAGCCGCCACGCAAATGCAACAGACCATAACCTGTCGTGGGAATCTCGTTGCGCACGCCCGACACCCGGGTCTTGGCACTGACCAGTTCCCATTCCAATGCGCTGGTCCATCGGCCACGGGATTGCGCCAGGGTCAGCCGGGCACTGGCCGGCATCTGCTGGTAGAGATCTTCGCCGGTATCGCGGTTCTCGCCACGCTGCCATTGCAGACGCGCACTCAGATCCAGGATGCCCAGGCCTGCCGTCTCGGTCAGGCGCGCTTGCGCCGTCAGGTTCAAACCCCACAATCGTGCCGATTGATTGGCCCAGCGCAGCACGTTGAACTGATCCACGCGGAACACTCCGACCGGCACCGCGTCGATGTAGTCGTTGACCCGGGTGTAAAAGGGTGTCAGCTCCAGGTGCCGCGCTGCGTCGGCAGACTGCCAGCGCCAGGTGGCGGAGGCGGTGTAAGCGGTCTCCGGTCGCAAAGCCGGATCGCCAACATAACCATTACCATCACCCACCGTGTTGTTCATTGAGGCAGCCATGGCCCAGGTCGACCAGGCATAGCGCTCATAGAGATTGGGCGAACGCTCCCGGCGGGCCAGGCCAAACTCCAGCACCTGGGTCTCGGTCAGGTCATAGCGTGCCGAGGCCGCCAGATTCCAGTGGTGGTCTGTGCGCTTGCGATCCAGTGCGTTGAAGGCCGCGGCCTCGGCAGCCTGGTTGCCCATGGCCATCGGCGCGGCACTGTAGCCCTGCACTTCGCCGGCATCGGTACTCAGGCCCTCGTAGCGCAGGCCCAGCATCGTGGTCCAGCGGGCAGCCGGGTGCGCTTCCCACTCGGCAAACAGCGCGTGGCGATCGCGCTCGCCATCGCGGATGTTGGTGAAGATGCCCGGGCCCATCGCGCCGCCAGACGCTGGCCAGTAATCATCCAGGCGATAGCGCTGCCACTCGACACCGAGACGCGCCAGATCCTCGCCCTGCAGCGGCAGATCCAGATGCAGCGTGGCGCCGGTGGTGCTGCTGTCGGTGTTCATCGGCATGCCGGCGGCGCAACTGCCCGCTGGGTCACCCATGAAGCGAATCGGCGAGCACGGACTGCCGCTGCCGGCATTGGACCCGTACCAGAAGCGCCGGTCCGGCCCGAAGTTCATGCGGTGCTCGACCTCCTCGTGATAGGCACGTACCTCCAGCGTGCCCCGGTCCAGATCGCCGAGATAGCGCAGATTCATGCGCTGCTGCCGGTTGTCGACCATGTCCATGCGCTGGTTCGGATAGCCCTGGAAGGGTGTGTCCTGATAACCGAACTGGGCCTCGATCAACTGATCGCGCCCGCGCCAGGCCAGCGTCAGCGCATGGTTGTTGGTCTCATAGGCACTCGATCCCACCTCGTCCAGCGGCAGGGTGTGACCATCGCGGCCAGTCATCGTGCTGGTCTTGAAGTCGCCGCCGGCGCTGTAGTTGTCCGATTGTGCATGCGCTCCGCTGTAACTGGCGGCAAAGCGCTCGCCGGCATAGGCCAGATACAGATCGCTACGCCAGGCGGCGCCATTGTCGCGATAGCCCAAGCCCGCCTCGCCACGCCACTCGGGCTCGGCGCCGGCTTCGACAAAGCGCGGACCGCGCGTTTCCACCACGATGCTGCCGGCGATGCTGTCGCCACCAGCACTGACCGGGGTGATGCCGGCGTAGACCTGAATCCGACCGATCGCAGCCGGATCCAGGTAGGACAGCGGCGGGTTCATGTGATTCGGGCATGAGGCAACCAGGTCCATGCCGTCCACCGTGGTGCGCACGCGATCCCCGCCCAGACCCAAGATCACCGGCAGACTGCTGGTGCCGCCTGCGGATCTGAGGTTCAACCCCGGCACATCACGCAGCAAGCTGGCGCTGTCGGCGGTAGTGCTCCGCGCTGGCGCCATCCTTGCATCGTCGACCCTGCCTGCCGGGGTCGGAACCGGGTCAATCCGCTGACCTTCAACTTCCACCCGCTCCAGTTCTATCGGCGCCGCCAACAAAGTCCTGGTCGCGACCAGCAGGGCCGTCGCCAGCACAGACATCGAAACTCGCATCGCTCACTCCATCGATCAGCAGACAGGCGAATCTAGGTTTCGCCCCGGCCGTACTCTAGTGAGCTCGATCAACCATGGCCTGCGACCGAATGTCGCAGGGAACGCCCGGGACCCTCGCCAAACATCGGGAAGGGAGTAGCAGCACTCGGGCGCATGACGTTCACCCCAGCCATGCAAACTTGCCCACGAACACCGCGGCCAGCACCCACACCGTGATCGGCACTTCGCCGGCGCGACCGGCGATCAGCTTGATGGCGGCGTAGCTGATGAAGCCGAAGGCGATGCCGTGGGCGATGGAGAAGGTCAGGGGCATGCTGATGGCGCAGATGAAGGCCGGCGCCGATTCGGACAGATCTTCCCAGTCGATCTCCGCCAGCGCCCGCGTCATCAGCACGGCCACGTAGATCAGGGCGGGTGCGGTGGCGAAGGCCGGGACCGTGCCGGCCAGCGGCGCCAGGAACAGGGCCGCGAGGAACAACAGGCCGACCACCACGGCGGTCAGGCCGGTGCGGCCACCGACCGCGGTGCCGGCGGCGCTCTCGATGTAGGCGGTGGTCGACGAGGTGCCCAGCAAAGAGCCGGCCGCAATGGCCGTGGAATCGGCCAGCAGGGCTTTCTTCAATCTCGGCAGTCGGCCCTCGGCATCCAGCAGCCCGGCACGGTGGCTGACACCGATCAGCGTGCCGGTGGCATCGAAGAGCTCGACCAGGAAGAAGGTCAGGACCACCGCGATCAGTCCGGCGTGGAGCGCACCGGCGATATCGAGTTGCAGAAAGACTGGTGCAATTGACGGCGGCGCCGCGAACACGCCGTTGAACGGGGTGATGCCCAGAGCGACCGCGGCCACGGTGACGGCGAGGATGCCGATGACGATTCCGCCGGTGAGCTTGCGCGCTTCCAGACCGATGATCAGCAGCAGACCGGCGATGGCCAGCAGCGTACCGGGTGCGTGCAGATCACCGAGCGTGACCAGCGTGGCCGGGCTGCCGACGATGATGCCGGCGTTCTTCAGGCCGATGATCGCGAGGAACAGGCCGATGCCGGCCGAGATCGCCAGTTTCAGCGAGCGCGGGATGGCGTTGATGATCCACTCGCGCACCCGGAACAGACTGACGGCAATGATCAGACAACCCGAGAGGAACACGGCGCCCAGCGCAGTCTGCCAGCTGTAGCCCAACGTGCCCACCACGGTGAAGGCGAAGTACGCGTTCAGGCCCATGCCCGGCGCCATCGCGATCGGGTAGTTGGCGTACAGCCCCATCAGCATCGAGCCGAAGGCGGCCGCCAGGCAGGTGGCCACGAATACGGCCTCTTTCGGCATTCCCGCGGCGGCCAGAATCTCCGGGTTGACGAACACGATGTAGGCCATCGCCAGAAAGGTCGTCAGGCCCGCCAGGCACTCGGTCTTCAGCGAGCTGCCATGTGCTCGCAGCGCAAACCAGGACTGCAGCATCGCGGTCACTCCCAAGTCCAAACGCCGGATTATTGCCCGTTACAGGGCTGGTCCGAATGCGGGCTAGTTGATCGAGATCAACTACTTTATTCGTCCCTAATGTAGGGTGTTGTCATATTGCACCGTAGCAGGATGCCGCTGGCGCTTGACGGTCGCGGCCTCCTGCTCAGCATTGACAGGGGAAAACGCATGAACACGTTACGATCGATCTGCTCAGCCTGCACCATCGCACTGCTCAGCGTCAGCGCCGCCCAGGCCACGGACTACACCTCACCCACCCACGTATTCCAGCTGGGCGACATCCTGGGGGCCTTCGACGGCAGCACGGTGGGCACCGATCCCACCATCTTGTGCACCCCCGCCGGCACGGCAACTTTTCCCGGCACATCGCCCTGCCCGCCTGACATTCCTCCGCCGCAGGGCGGTCAAACCCCGGGAACGGGGCTGTATGCCCTCGACAGCGCATTCGGCTTCTATGTCAGCGATTTTGTCGGCGCCGCGCCCAAGGTACGCGACAACGACTACGTGGAAGGTTGGGTCGGACCCTATGTGGATCCCGTCACCATGGATCCGGGTCTGCTGATTGCCGACGCCGCCACCGACACCTTCCGGGTGGCACCGCCGCTGGGCACCTGGTGTGCCGGCATTGGCGGTGAAGCGGTCAAGTGCGATACCGAGCACTACTCGGTGATGGAGCACATCCTGACCTGTCATGAGGTGATTCCGTACAACCCGCTGATCCTGAGCACCGGATTGCAGCCGCCGCTGATCGATCCGGCCACTGGCAATCCCATTCCAGACCCCAACAATCCGGGCCAGCCCCTGCGCTGTCGCAAACTCGACAACAATCTGCGACTGATCCAGAACGGCGAGCTGACCAATATCCCGATCACCATGGGCCTGGATGGCACGCCGGCCGAACTGACCGCCAACGAGAGCACGGTACTCGATAACATCGCGGCCAGCAGCAGCTACGGCATCACCGAAAAGGACGATGGCAAGGCACTGTATCGCTGGGGCAATCTGGTGAAACGCCCGAACGACATCCGCATCTATGCGCGCATCCCGCTGCCGGCCGAGTGGAAAGTGCCGGGCGCCAGCTTTGCGGTGACCCGGGCCCGCCTGATCGTGGACCACTGGATCACCAACAACCCCAACGACCAGCTGCGACCCGAAGATCTGGAGAACGAGGGCGCCACCGGTCGCATTCCGAGTTCCAATGGCGTGCTGCCGCGGGCCATTGCGGTCGGTTCCTTCCTGTACTCGGCTCGCGACTGCTACGAGGGCGACGGCGACTTCCTGCCGGCCGGCAGCGTCATGCAGAACGGTGATTTCATGACTCCGACCGCCGATCCCATGCCCTTCTCCTCGGACCTGACCGGGGGCTTTACCAACGCCTGGTACACCACCATCGATCGCGACCCCTTCGAATGGTCCTATGCGCTGGGCGGCGCTCAGCTGCCAGTGGATGACGGCAGTCTGGGTGCCCTAGTCTCCGGCCCGCGCTGGCGGCTGCGATCCAACAAGTTTGGCCAGGACATTCCCGGGCTGGAGATTCCGCTGATCCCGTGCAGTCCGCCGCCCTTCCAGCAGGACAACATCAAGTACGAAATCGGCGCCCGTACCACAACCGTGATCAATCTGCTCGACTGGAGCGTGCCCGGCGGCAGCCCGCTGACCGATTCCCGGGCCTGGGTGGATTACAACTTCAACCCCTTCATCGCCGTGAATCCGAACACCAACGTGTCTTCAAACGGCACGCCGATGACCGACGATCTGGATCTGGTGGTGTACGTCAAGGGCGATCGCAAGCCGACCGTGCTGTATTCGGCACGTCTGGAACTGAGCTACAGCGGCGTGCCCGATCCGGTGTTCGGCGATGGCTTTGAGTGAGCCGGGTGCCCTGGCCTGCCGGGCGCTGGTGCTGCTGGCGCTCTGCTCGCTTCTCTGTGCCTGCCAGTTGCCAGCATCACGAGGCGACATCACGGCTCAACCCCGAGTCGACATCGGTGTCGCGATCGGCGAGGCCGTGCGAACAGGCAATTGCGCGGCATTGCCGCAGCTGCTGCCCACCACAGTCCCGGCGCAGCAGCGGGATGAATTGACCATTCCGCTGCTGCGGTCGGCGTATCAGGGATTGACCGCCTGCGTTCGTCATCTGGTCGAGGCCGGAGCCGATGTAGATGCGCCGCTCGCGGATGGCAGCACCGCCCTTGCGCTGGCGGCACGACAAGGCCACATCGACGTGCTGGCCTATCTGCTGGACCAGGGCGCGCAGGTCAATCTCGCCAATCGGGCCGGCGTCGCGGCTCTGGCCTTGGCAGCCGACCAGGAAGACGGTTCCGCGCTGGCGCTGCTGCTGCGGTCTGGTGCCAACATCGACGCGGCATCGGTGCGCGGCTGGACCGCACTTCACCACGCCGTAGCCAGCTGCCGAATCGACCCTGTGTCACAACTGCTGGCGGCGGGTGCCCGAGTCGATGCGAGGGACCGCAACGGCAACACTCCGCTGCTGCTGGCCGCTGCGGCCTGTGCTCCCGCTGTGGCACCGCTACTCGACCGCGGCGCCGAGATCGATGCCGTCGAAACACAGGGCATGACGGCCTTGATGGTGGCCGCCCAGAACAGGCAGACGCAGACCATGGCCCTGCTGTTGGCGCGAGGCGCGGATTCCAGCCGTCGCGATCGCAGCGGGCGCGACTTCAGCAGTTGGGCTGCGCGATAGCGGATCGGGCCGGAACTCAGGGCGAACTCTGCGGCCCCGTGAAGACCGGCAGCACCCAGATTCACCAGTGTGTGATCGATGGCACCGTGAGTTTCCAGGCAAGGCCCTGCCCAGAGTAGGCGCTGTCCCGATGGCAAGGCTTGGCCCGCTTGTTGCCTCATCGGGCCATGGACCTCGCACTCTCAGCTCCACCCTGGCTGGCTTCGCTGCAATTGCGGCTGGCGTCCGATCACGGTAATTGCACCCGGATGGTGCAGAACCGTCATCTGGGCCCGCTGCGGGTGCAGCGCTTGCTGTATCCGGAAGGTCCGCAGATCGCCCATGCCCTGCTGCTGCATCCACCCGGCGGCATTGCTGGCGGCGATGTGCTGGAGATGGACATCGCCCTGGACGCAGGCGCCCACGCCCTGATCACCACCCCGGGCGCGGCCAAGTGGTACCACGGCCGCCGCGGGGGCGCGCGCCAGTCGGTGCAGTTGGCGGTCGCCGAGAATGCCTGTCTGGAATGGCTGCCGCAGGAAGCCATCCTGTTCGACGCCGCCCAGGCGGAGCAGCAGCTCCACATCCAGCTGGCCGGCAGCGCCCGCATGATCGGCTGGGACATCACCCAGTTCGGGCGTGTTGCTGCCGGGGAGCACTGGACTGAAGGCCGCTGGCGCCAGCATCTGAGTCTGTGGCGCCAGGGCCGCGAGCGCTGCTGCGAGCGCGCCGATCTGGGCGCCGACGACCCGCTGATGCGCTCGCCGCTGGGTCTGGCCGGACATCCAGTGACGGCCACGTTGTGGGCCGCCGCCCCGGACTTGAAGGAGCACGCTGAAGCCTTGATCGAGGCCTTGCGCGCGCGGGCTGCTTCGCATGGCCTGGCGGCAGGCATCAGCTGGCTGCCGGCACCGATCGAACTGCTGATGGTGCGAGCCCTAGGCGCCTCGGCCGAGTTGGTACGTGCCTTGCTAGAAGACCTCTGGCGGCTGCTGCGGCCGACCGTGATCGGTCGCGTCGCCCAGCGGCCACGCATCTGGGATACCTGAGGTCACCACCGCTTCAATGGAACTGTCGCCACGCGAGAAAGACAAGCTGCTGCTGTTCACCGCCGCCCTGCTGGCTGAACGGCGGCGGGCCCGCGGACTCAGGCTCAACTACCCCGAAGCCGTGGCATTCATCAGCGCCGCGATCATGGAAGGTGCTCGCGACGGCCGCAGTGTGGCCGAACTGATGCACTACGGCACCACCCTGCTCGGCCGCGAGGACGTCATGGACGGCGTGGCCGAGATGATCCCTGACATCCAGGTCGAGGCCACCTTTCCCGACGGCAGCAAGCTCGTCACCGTTCATGGACCGATCGCATGAAGACCCTGTATTGCACCCTGCTGCTGGCCCTGCCCGGCCCGGCGTCTGCCCATCCCGGACATGGTCCCGGTGAGCTGGAACATTGGCTGATCGGATTGCTGTTCATCGGCCTGACGCTGGCGCTGATCGGCGCCCTACGCCGCAATCGTGCGCCGCGATCCGAGGCGCCGCCCAAGCAGCGCCGGCCATGATCCGTCCCGGCGAAATGTTGATCGAGGCCGGTGAGATCGAACTCAACGCCGGCCGAGAGACCCTGCGACTCACCGTCGCCAACCGCGGTGATCGTCCGGTGCAGGTGGGTTCGCACTACCACTTCTTCGAGACCAACGACGCGCTCGAATTCGAGCGGGCGATCACCCGTGGCTTCAGGCTCAACATCGCCTCGGGCACGGCCGTGCGCTTCGAGCCGGGACAGACGCGCAGCGTCGAGTTGGTGGCGCTGGCTGGCGATCGCCTGGTCTACGGTTTTGCCGGGCGGGTGATGGGCGGCTTGGATCTACCGGGCTCCGGGACAGCCGAGTTTGCTCGGCTGAAGGCGCCGAAGCAGCTTGAGCGTGGAAGCCGAGCAGGGGCAGCGGAGCAAGCTCCGCTCTACAACAGCGACGGCGACGGCCCATGAAAATTACCCGCCAGGCCTATGCCGAGATGTATGGCCCGACCACCGGCGACCGCGTGCGTCTGGCCGATACCGATCTGATCATCGAGGTCGAGCGTGACCACACGATCTATGGCGAGGAGGTCAAGTTCGGCGGTGGCAAGGTCATCCGCGATGGCATGGGCCAGAGTCAACGGCTGAGTGCCGACTGCGCCGACACGGTGATCACCAACGCCCTGATTGTCGATCACTGGGGCATCGTCAAGGCCGACGTAGGCCTCAAGGCCGGGCGCATCAGCGGCATCGGCAAGGCCGGCAATCCAGATATCCAGCCCGGCATCAGCATTGTGATCGGCCCCGGCACCGAGATCATCGCCGGCGAAGGTCTGATCCTCACCGCCGGCGGCATCGATGCCCATATCCATTTCATCTGCCCGCAGCAGATCGAAGAAGCCTTGATGTCGGGCATCACCACCATGCTCGGCGGCGGCACCGGGCCGGCCACGGGCACCAACGCCACCACCTGCACACCCGGCCCCTGGCATCTGCGGCGCATGCTCGAAGCGGCCGAAGCGTTCCCGATGAACCTGGGTTTCCTGGGCAAGGGCAACGCCAGCCTGCCGGGCGCGCTGAGCGAACAGATCGAGGCCGGCGCCATCGGCCTGAAGCTGCACGAGGACTGGGGCACCACGCCCGCAGCCATCGATTGTGCCTTGACGGTCGCCGACGCCACCGACACCCAGGTCGCCATTCACACTGATACCCTGAATGAATCCGGTTTCGTCGAGACCACGCTGGCGGCGCTCAAGGGTCGCACCATCCACACCTATCACACCGAAGGTGCCGGTGGCGGTCATGCCCCGGACATCATCAAGGCGGCCTCGCGGCCCAATGTGCTGCCCTCCTCGACCAATCCGACGCGGCCATTCACGGTCAATACGCTGGACGAGCATCTGGACATGCTGATGGTCTGCCATCACCTCGATCCCGGCATTGCCGAGGACGTGGCTTTTGCCGAGAGCCGCATCCGCCGTGAGACCATCGCCGCCGAGGACATCCTGCACGATCTCGGTGCCTTCTCGATGATCTCCAGCGACAGCCAGGCCATGGGCCGCGTCGGCGAGGTGATCCTGCGCACCTGGCAGACCGCGCACAAGATGAAGCAGCAGCGCGGCAGCCTCGAGAACGATCCAGCACGCCACGACAATTTCCGGGTCAAGCGTTACCTGGCCAAGTACACGATCAACCCGGCCATCAGCCACGGCATCAGCCATGAAGTTGGCTCGGTGGAAGTAGGGAAATGGGCGGATCTGGTGCTGTGGCGGCCAGCCTTCTTCGGTGTCAAACCGAGTCTGATCCTGAAGGGCGGCAGCATCGCCGCGGCGCCGATGGGCGATCCCAATGCCTCGATCCCGACGCCGCAACCGGTGCACTACCGACCCATGTTCGGCGCCTTCGGGCGTAGCCTGACCCAGAGTTCGCTGACCTTTGTTTCGCAGGCCGCGCTGGCCACCGATATCGGCGGCCGCTACGGACTGCAGAAACCCCTGGTCGCCGTGCGCAACTGCCGCCAGATCGGCAAGGCGCAGATGATCCACAACGCCGCCATGCCCGATATCCAGGTCGACCCGCAGACCTATGTGGTGGTCGCCGACGGCGTGCCACTGTGGTGCGAACCCGCCGCCGTGCTGCCGATGGCGCAGCGCTATTTTTTGTTTTGAGGACCGGCGAGTGTGGCAGGAGCCAAAAGCATTGTCCGCAAAGGACGCCAAGAAGAGCGGAAGGAGAGCTGTTCAGTGGGTTGTCTCACAGGCCTCGGCGCTTTCCAAGAACCCATGCCGCAAAGCAATCGTCTGCCGAGATGGTTCCTTCTCCCCGCTTGCGGGGAGAAGGTGGGTCCGCAGGACCCGGATGAGGGGCGACGCCTACAGTGCGTGCCTGTTGTCTAGGTCGACCCTGGGCTTTCGCTTCCGGCGACCAGCAGAGCAGCCGATTGGCATTCGAAGGAACGCGAACTCCCGGGTTTGCATCGCAACATTGATGGATCGCTCGCGCGTGAGCATTTCTTCGCGTCCTTTGCGTCCTTCGCGGACAAAAATGCTCTTTGCAAGTGCTCAGATATGGCGCTGATCCGCTCCCTGATCCGCGCCGCAGACTGTCCCGCCGATGCGCTGGCGGCGAGCGCGTTGGAACTGACCGCTGAGCAACGTCGACGCTGTCGTCAGCGCCTCGAGTTGCCGGACGGTCTGGAACTGGCGATCGCCCTGCCCCCAGGCACTGAGCTGCATCCCGGCGATCAACTGCTGGCCGAGGACGGCCGGCGCTTCGAAGTCTGTGCGGCGCCGGAAACCGTGTTGCGCATCAGCAGCGCGGATCTGCTACTGCTGACCCGCGCCGCCTATCATCTCGGCAATCGTCATGTCGCCGTCGAGATTGGCGCGGGCTATCTGGCGATCGAACCGGATCCGGTGCTGCGCGAGATGCTGCAGTTGCTCGGCGTGGAAACCACGGAAACCGAAGCCCCTTTCCAGCCGGAATCCGGCGCCTACGGTGGTGGCCACAAGCACGGCCATGACGCCAGCTTCGCCGAGGATTATCAATTGGCGCAGTCACTGTTTGCCGAGCACGCGCATCCTCACCCACATCCGCACGGACCAGGTGAGCACCACCATGATCACGACTGAGTCGCTGGCCGGGATGTTGCAACTCAGTTCGGCAACGCTGCCGATCGGCGCCTTCAGTCATTCTCTGGGGCTGGAGGCGGCAGCCGAAGCCGGCCTCGTTCGTGATGTGCTCAGCGTCGAGCGCTGGATTGGCGATCAGCTGGAATGCCAGTGGGCGCGAGCCGAGGGTCCGCTGTGGCTTTCGCTGTACGCCGCCTGGAGCGAGCCGGATGAGCCGGCGCTGCAGCGCGGCAATGATCGATTGCTGGCGATGCGCGAGAGCCAGGAATTGCTGCTGGAATGCACACAGACCGGGCATTCTCTTCGGCAATGGCTGCTGACCTTGCCGGCCATACCGCAGTTGCAACCGGAGCAGCGCGCCGTGCTCGGCCGCATGCATCCTGTCAGCTACGGATGCGTGCATGCGCTGGCGGCTCGTGCGCTGGGTCTGTCGGCGTCCTCCGGTCTGTATGCCTGCGCCTGGAGCCTGCTGGAAAACCTGTGCAGTGCGGCGGTGAAACTGGTGCCGCTGGGCCAGACCCAGGGTCAAGCGCTGCTGCGCCGGCTGGCGTTGCGACTGCCGCAGGTTCTGGCCCGCGCCCACGCGACTTCTTCCGAGCAGATCAGCAACTTCGCACCGATGCTAGCGATTCTGTCGGCGCAGCACGAATCGCAATATTCCCGATTGTTTCGCTCCTGAGAATCACGATGCATACCCCGGACTGGAAAACTCGCCGCACCCGCTCCCTGCCGCCCTTGCGCATCGGCATCGGCGGGCCGGTGGGCTCGGGCAAGACCACGCTGCTGGAGATGCTGTGCAAGGCGCTGCGTGATCGCCATGAACTGATTGCCATCACCAACGATATCTACACCAAGGAAGACCAGCGCCTGCTGACCGTGGCCGGCGCGCTGCCAGCCGAGCGCATCCTGGGTGTGGAAACCGGCGGTTGCCCGCACACGGCGATCCGCGAAGATGCCTCGATCAATCTCGAAGCCATCGAGCGCATGCTGAACCAGTTCCCCGATGCCGACATCGTCTTCATCGAATCGGGCGGCGACAATCTGGCCGCCACCTTCTCACCGGAGCTGTCGGATCTGACGCTTTACGTGATCGATGTGGCCGGCGGCGAAAAAGTGCCGCGCAAGGGCGGCCCGGGCATCACCCGTTCGGATCTGCTGATCATCAACAAGACCGATCTGGCCCCGCATGTCGGCGCCTCACTCGAGATCATGCGCAGCGACACCACCCGCATGCGCGGCGGCAAGCCTTTCGTCATGACCGATCTGCGCACGCTGCAGGGACTGGATCAGGTCATCGCTTTCATCGAGCGCGAGGGTTTGCTCGTCGGCGCACAGAGCACGATCTCGTAGGTCATGTTGTCCGCGCAGCGGACTACGTGACAAGGAATTCGCTCAGTTGCGCCTGTGGCGCGTCACCGTGTCACGTAGTCCCTGCGGGACAACGTAACCTACAAGGGCGTGGTAACCGGACCTCGCCAGCTGCCGCTATTCAACCCTCTCGCCCACAGAAAACTTCGCGGGCGGCGAGGCGCTGGTGCGCTCCAACCGCCACATACCCTGATGTCCACGCTCATTCACCTCGGCGCCGAGTTCGATGCCCGGCTTCAGGCTGCTCTCCGGAAAATCCCGCGCCTTGCAGCTGTCGGTTTCAGGGCCGGTGCAGATCCAGGCGCTGCCGGCGACGCCCATGATCTCGATGGCATAGGGCTCGAAGCGGGACAATCGGTAGCCCAGAAACTCGTGGCTCTCGTCCCAGGGCGCGCCCTTCTGCAGGCGCGTGTGGAAATTGCCGGCCAGCACCAGCGCCCGGGCCTTGGGATGGTCGTCCAGCGCCGCGCTCAGCCTTTCGGCCATGGCCTGGTCACGGGCATCGCCATCGGCCACGGCGGCGCCGACCTGATCCAGCGCCAGTACCTCAAGCTTGGTCCTCAAGCGCAGCTGCCGCAGTCGCTCCAGCAGGTCCAGCATGGCCGCGCTGCTGCGTCCATCCTGATAGTCACGGGTCCAGAATTTCCCTGTCAGCAGGGCCGCACGATCATCACCGGTGCCGGCGCTGTCGAGAAAGGCATCAATATGCTTCTGCTCATCGCGCGGCAACTCCAGACCCACGACCAGTGGCTCTTCAGCCGCGAGTGCATCGGCCAGATCGGCCACCAGGGCCGGCACTTCGACCGTGCCGTGGATCTCGCCGACCAGCAGTACGCGATGTCCTGTGGCAGCGTCCAGCAGTTGCCGCATCGGCGCGGCGGGTTCGGCGGCCCACTGCTGCATCGGCCATACGACCGCCAGCAGCAGCCACCAGCGCGTGCGGATCGCGATCATCAGAAAGTCTCCCGGTGACGACTGAGCTTGCGTCAGACCACCAGACCGGTGCCGAAGTTCAATCCAGACTCCACCTAGCCAGATCGACGATTCGCCAAACTTCCCGATTTTCGCTGCGACATGAGGCGCGGCGGTCGCGACACGAGGTCGCTCCTACCGGCAGCCATGTGGTTCGTGGCCCGTGTGCAGTGTCGGGCCCTCAAAGGCCGCTCACGGTGCTTGTCCGACTATAGGCGCGGAGGCGCGAAATTCTTGCCCGGTGGGCTTTGATCAAGGTCAGGCGCGGCATCTTTGGCGGTGTGCATACTGGACTCTGGCAACAGCCCCGTGCACAGGAGCCATCATGACCGGCAAGTCCGCAGTCCCCGCAGCCCCACTGGCCGTTCCCGGTTATCTGGAACAGACCTACTGGTGGGCCTATGTGCACCCCAAGGCGGTCTACATCTTCGAGCGCCAGTGGCTGGTCAATCTGATTCTCTGGGGCAACTTCGCCCGTTTGCGCGATGCCGCGCTGAACACCCTGGGCGATTCGCTGCCCGGGCGTACGCTGCAGATTGCTTGCGTCTACGGCAATCTGACCGCCAAGCTCCGTGAGCGCATTGCGCCCAAGGGCCAGCTCGATGTCGTCGATATCCTGCCGGTGCAGCTCAACAATCTGGCCCGCAAATTGCCCACCGAGGCCCAGGTGGGGCTGATCCACGCCGATAGCGCCGATCTGCCGATGGCCAACGCCAGTTACGATCGGGCGCTGCTGTTCTTCCTGCTGCACGAGATGCCTGAAGACGTGCGCAAGGCGACCTTGGCCGAAGCCCTGCGGGTCATCAAGCCCGGCGGTCAACTGGTGATCGTCGACTACCATCGACCGAGCGCGGCCAATCCACTGTACTGGCCGATGCAGGGCATCCTGCGCACCCTCGAGCCCTACGCCATGGATCTGTGGCGCCAGCCGCTGGAGGCCTGGCTGCCGGCCGGCATCAAATCCTCCCAGATTCAACGCTCGACGCTTTTCGGCCAGCTTTATCAGCTGGTGACGATTACCGTATAGCCAGGCACGGGTTGGCCCTGCGCCTGGACCGTCCGCAGGGCTCACCCGCGCGTCCATCGGTCTGTGGTTGCCGACACAGCCTGAGCTGTGTGATTGTCGGCGCGCGATGTTTCGGCCTACGCACCGACAAGGCAGACCATGAGTTCCAACAATGCTTCTGGCGACGCCACTTTTCGCCGCATGTTGCAGGCGCGCATCACCCAACTGACCATGCAGGCGCAGACCACCCTTGATGAGGGTTGGGAGCCAGACCGCGTTGCCGAATTGCGAGCCTCCTTCGCCGAGACCAGCGACATTGCCACGCGCTTCAAGCTCGACGAGGTGGCACACGCCTGCCGTGATACCGGCGCCTATCTGGGTTTTCTGCTGGACGGCGCCGAGCCTCCCAACGAGGCGGAACATCAGCGGCTGAACGAATTTCTGGAATTGCTTGCCCGTCAGGCGCTGGAACTGGCCGCTCAGCTGAAACACGAAGAAAGCACCCGCGCTGCGGTGCTCTATGTGCGCCCGGCCGATCGCGATATCCCTGGCCTGCAGGCGCAGCTCCGGCAGCAAGGGTGGCGGGCGCTGATTGAAGCAGATCGCGCTGGTGTCGCCCAGATCGTGGACGATCAGACGCTGGTCGGCGTCGTCGTCGATTCCAGCCTGCTGCCGCAACTCGGCGAGATCATCGACACCATCGATCAGGCCCGCAAACCGGGGCCAACACCACCGGTACTGGTGGTCACGCTGGAGGGCACGATCAGCGAGCAGCTGCTGGGCATGACCGGCAGCACCGATGCCTTCATCGCTCACGCCGATGCCGCTGGCGTGGTGCGCAAGCTGGCCGAATTGCAACACACGCTGAGCTCGACCGAGCCCTTGCGGGTGTTGATCGTCGATGACGACCGCACCCAAATCGTGTTCTACGACGCCGTGCTGCGCCGTCGCGGCATCAGTACACGCGCCGTCAGCTCCTCGCGCGAGGCGCTCGGCGTGGTCCAGACCTTCAGACCCGATCTGATGCTGGTGAATCTCAACATGCCGGACATCGACGGCATGGCCCTGACCGCACGCATCCGCGAAATGCCCGGGACCTTGCTGCTGCCGATCGTGTTTGTGTCGGGCGAGCAGGATGTGGACAAACGCACCCGAGCCATCAATGTCGGTGCCGACGATTTTCTGACCCGCCCCGTGCAACCAGCCCATCTGATCGACGTGGTCGTCGGCCGCGCAAAGCGCGCTCGCGCTCTGCGGCGCCAGGTGCTGAGCGGGCCGCTGGCGGCGCCGACCGGACCTTTGGCCCGCAGCTTGCTGGCGCTACGAATTCGTGATCTGAGTGACCGTCCGGCGGCGCTGATCTCGGTGGGCATCGAGAATGCCAAGGCCCTGATCGAAAAGCTCCCCAGCCTGCTGCGCTGCGAGATGGAACAGGCCATCTCCGGCCGTATCGCCGCCCGCCTGGGCGCCGGGGATTCCTTCGGCCCCTGGGACGAGTTTCATTTTCTGGTGCTGGCCGCGCGTAGCAGCGAAGGCGAATTGCATGAGCTGGCACAGAATCTGCGGCAGGGCATCGACGTGCGCCCGGTGGTGGTCTCGCGCGGACAGATCAAGGTGCAGGCAAGGGTGGAGCTTTGCGCCGCCCTGCCCGACGCCCAGCGCTGGCTGGATCTGGCAATGGCCTTGTGGGCCCGCGGTGGCAAAGCCGAGGGTGCTGCCGCATCTGCCCCGGCGGCACCGGCACCGAGGAAGGCAAGCTCCGCCGCCGACAATCCGGTGACGCACCCTCAGCTGGCGCTGTGCGTCGCCGAGTATCAACCGCTGATCATGGTCCGCGGCGCCATGACCGATCAATGGCAGCAGCGCCTGCGCCTGCGCGCAGGACCGCAGCAGCCGGCCACGCTGGGTCGCGACAACTACTACGAACAGGCTCTCCACGCCGGCACTCTGGCAACCCTGGACCGCATGGCCTTGCGACTGGCCCTGGACAGCATCGTGTCCCAACGCAAACGCGGGCGCCAATTGCGCATTCAGGTGGAAGTGGCGCTACCGACCATCATCGACCCGGGCTTCTTTCCCTACATCGAAGACGAGTGCCGCAAGAGCGGTCTGACCCGCGGTTCCGGTGAGCTCACCCTGGAACTCGACACCGATGCGGTCATCGAACAACTGACCACGGTGCGCCCGGTCCTGGATCGATTGCGCACGCTGGGCGTGCATCTGTGCCTGCGCCATTTCGGCCTGCAGAAGGAGGCGCTGCGGCTGCTGCAGCAGATCAATGTCGACGCGGTCAAGCTCGACACCGACCTGGCACTGCAGCCCTCGCTGGCCTTCACCTCGATGCTGGCGCATGTGCGCGATGGTGGCGTCCCGATCGAAGTCGAGGATGTCCCCGACCGCCTCACGATCACCCGCCTGTGGGAACTCGGCACCGATTACATCCAGTGCGAACAACTGCGCGGCTACAGCGAATCGCTGGATTTCGAATTCCAGGCAACCGTTGGCTGATTACCACTCGGTGCGTCCTGGCAACAGGCCCTTGAGTTCGGCATCGGTCAGATTGCGCCACTGGCCGAGCTTGAGTGCGCCAAGCTTGATGTTGTCGATGCGCACCCGGCGCAATTCGGTCACCCGATAGCCCAGCGCCGCCGACATCAGCCGGATCTGGCGGTTGAGGCCCTGGGTCAGGACGATGCGGAAGCCGAACTTGGCGATACGTGCGGTTCGACAGGGCAGCGTTTTCTTGCCGTGGATGATCACGCCCTTGGACATCGCAGCCAGAAATTCGGGGGTCACGGCCTTGTTGACGCCGACCAGATATTCCTTCTGATGGTGGTTCTCCGCCCGCAGGATGTCGTTGACGATATCGCCGTTGCTGGTCAGCAGGATCAAGCCTTCGGAGTCCTTGTCCAGGCGTCCGATCGGAAAGATCCGTTGTTCATGACCGACGAATTCGACGATGTTTCCGGACACCGAATCCTCGGTGGTACAGGTGATCCCGACCGGCTTGTTGAGCGCGATATAGACATGCTTGCGCCCCTTCTTCTTCGGTCGCGCCCGCAGTTCGGCGCCATCGACGCGCACCTCGTCGCCGTCGGCCACCTCCATGCCGATCACCGCGATCTCGCCATTGAGCGTGACCCGCCCCTGCTCGATCAGCTCGTCCGCTTCTCGGCGCGAACAGAATCCGGTTTCACTGATGTGCTTGTTGAGGCGCATGGCTGGGGAGCTGGGAGAAGGGGAAAGGCAAAGCGGAAAGCGGTAGAGCTTGCAGTGAGGGAAACTAGCAGACTGGCGTCATTGCAAGCGCAGCGAAGCAATCCAGAAACAGGGTCGCAAGTCTCTGGATTGCTTCGCGACTACGTTCCTCGCAATGACGCTGCCGCCCATGACCCAAAGCGAACGGCGGTTCCCCTGCGTTCAGCGCCCGCATCTGGCCGCCCAGCCTTCCCAGCCCAGCGCCCGCAGCGTGTCGATGTTGCGCCGGTAGATCTCGTCGGTGTCTGCCACCGCTTCGATGGCGCGATCGATGCTGGCTTCGCGCAGCAGATGCAGGGTCGGGAACGGTGAGCGATTGGTGCAGTTCTCGATGGCCTCGGCCTGCGCGTCGGCAAACTGGTAGTCGGGATGAAAGCTGGCCACCTGCAGTTCGCCCTCCAGTCCCAGCGCCTGCACCGTGGCGTCGGCGATCTCGAGGAAGTCGTTGAAATCGAGGAAATCTCCCAGCACCTGGGGGTGGATCAGCAGCGTGGTTTCGATCTCCTCGGCATCGGTGGCCGCCAGCCGCCCGAGTTCCTCGGCCAGATCAGCCACCAGCTGGTCCTCGTCGACGGCGGCACTGACCCGAAAGCGCACCCGTCCCTTCACATAGGGCGCCCGCGCGAAGGGGCACAGATTGAGGCCAATCACGGCCTGCTCCAGCCACTGGCAGGTGGCGGCAACGACGGATTCTTCGCTGGCGGGGGCTGATGGGTCGGACACGTCTGCTTGGCCGGGACGGGGCAGCGCATTCTGGACTGTGGACCGGTCCTTGACCACTGGCCGGCGCGTTCGTCGGTCTCCACGGTGGAAGGCTGGCTGCTGAACTTCATTTTGGCAGCCCCGGGCGCAATCCCTCAGAATTGGGCCGCGCAACTCGGTGCGGCCGTCTCGCCGCCGCTGGCCTGTACTGAAGGACTTGAAGACATGCGTTTCCGACTGCCCTGCCCTGCCTGCTTCCCGGTCCTGGGCCTTGTCCTGTTGATGGTCGGCTGTGTGTCCGTGGGCGCAAAGCCGCTATCGCGCCATGATCAGGTCGTGTTTCTGCCAAGCACGGCCCGGCAGCAGGGCCCCGATCAGATCGAGATCCGGGTCGAGAGCTGGGTCTTTGAATTCGAGCGCCGGCCGGGGCTCAGCGCCCTGCTGGCGCACCATCTGGATCTGGATCTGGATCAGATGTCGACCCGCGATCGCGATCGCTTCTACGCCCGCACACAGCTGTTCCGGGTTGATTCCGAGAGCCGCAAGCAGATCGCCCTGACACTGCCCGGCAGCTGCCTTCAGGTCGGACAGCGCTGCGACGAGCCCGAGCTTCCGCGCAGCAATGGCGCCGGCCGCAGCAGCAGCCGACTGTCGCTGAAAGCGCCCGAAGGCCTCAACGATGGCGACTGGATCGATTTCTCGGTGGTGATGCCCGCTGGCGATGCGCGCCAGCTGGGTGGGCGTGCGCTGTGGCTGGCCCGGGAAGGACTGTCGGTCATTTCAGATATAGACGACACCATCAAGGTCTCACAGGTTGGCAATCGCAAACAGATGCTGCTGAACACCTTCGTCCACGAGTTCGCCGCCGTGCCGGGCATGGCGACGCAATATCAGTGGCTCGCACAGGAAGGCGGCGCACGTTTCCATTACGTCTCCTCCAGCCCGATCCAGCTGTACACGCCGCTGGCGCAATTTCTGGACGATCAGGGCTTTCCTCGTGGCAGCGTGCATCTGCGCGAATCGACCTCCTTCACGAGCGTGATTCCGCGCAAGGGAGCCTCGCGCAGTCACAAACTCGCGGCCATCGGCCAGCTCTTTGCCGACTTCCCGGAGCGACGTTTTCTGCTGATCGGTGATTCGGGGGAATCGGATCCGGAAATCTACGGCGACGTGGCTCGCGAACATGCGGCCCAGGTGATCGGCATCCGCATCCGCAACGTCAGCGACGAAGGTCCGCAATCCACGCGCTACCAGCGCAGCTTCCGTGGGCTGCCGGCGACGCTGTGGCAGGTCTTCGACGATGCGCCAAGCATGCGGCTGTTGCCGCAGACGGCGGTGACCGATGGCGCTCTCGTCGAAGATACGCTAACGCATTGATTTAAAGGCCTTAAGAACAAGGAGCAAGGGGCAGGGGGCAGGGGTCCAACCTCGACGCATGATCTGATCGTGCCGCGACGTGGGTCCCCTGCCCCCTGCCCCCCGCTCCCTGTTTGATGCGCCAACCAGCGCACCGCCAGGGGCGACCGGGACTTTCCCCTACCACGGCAGCTCGCTGCCATTGGCGTGCCAGAAACTGCCGCTTGTGGCAATGGTCAATGCATTAATGCGTTCTACCAACTGCGCTGCTGCAGCGGCCGGATCAACGTCGCCGGCGCCGCCGGTCATCTGCGTACGCACAAATCCGGGATGCAACAGCGCGACTGCTATTTCGCGCTCGCGACAGTTGATCGCCAGGGACTTGCCGGCACAGTTCAGGGCCGCCTTGGACATGCGGTAGCCGTAGTAGCCGCCCGAACTGTTGTCGCCTATCGAGCCCATGCGGCTGGTGATCATGGCCACCTTGCTGCCGGTCTGCATTACCGGCAACAGCGCCTCGGTCAGCAACAGCGGTGCCAGCGTGTTCACTTCGAACTGGGCCCGCAACTGATCGATCTGCTCGCGCAATTGCCCCAGCACATCGCGGCGGAGGATGCCGGCACAATGGATCAGGATGTCCAGGGGACGATCACTCACGGCCTCACGTACCCGATCGATCCCCGCGCCCTGGCTGAGCTCTACACCGTCGATGCGCTCACAGGGCAATTGCGACAGCGCCGGTCCCGGATCGCGACAAACAGCGATCACCTCATGACCTGCCGCCAGATAGTGGCGCACCAATTCCAGGCCGATGCCGCGGGCACTGCCGGTGATCAGAATTCGGGCCATGTGACTGCCTCCTTGTTCGAGTTTCCGTGCCCTGATGTTATCGGCCTGCGTGTGAAGAGGCATACCCGGGCTTGATGCCCCGTGGGGTTCAAAAGCGGACAGTTCCGTCCGCCCGCCGCGATCGGCACCGCTCAACCGCTGGGTAAACTGGCCAATTCATCGCTCTATTCGCCAGATCTTGCCATCGCGAATTCGGCTTTCGACCGAACCGGGCGCTCTGTCGATTGGCATGGAGTTTGCGTCGCACCCACTCAACCTCGAATTCTGGAGTCAACGATGATGATGCGCCCTGCCCTACCCTTCGCTTCGGTGCTGGTACTGGCACTGCTGCTGAGCCCGATGACCCACGCAGCCACCAAGGTGCTTGGTCCAGGCGAGAACGCCGATGTCGGCAGCCGATCGGTGCGGGTTCCGGCCGCCGTGGTGGCCGGCAATATTGATACCGGCAGTGGCAGCGTGCTGCTGGAGGCCGGCGCCGGCACGGGCAATATCGACACTGGCAGCGGAGGCGTCGAACTGGCAGCGGGCGCGAGCGCCGGCAACATCGATACCGGCAGTGGCGGTGTGCGCCTGGGCAACGACAGCAGCGTCGGTCGCATCGATACCGGCAGTGGCGGTGTGCGCATGGGCGACGGTGTCCGAACCGCCGACATCGACACCGGCAGCGGCGGTGTTCGCGGCGGCGAGCGGGTTCAAATCGCTGGCGGGGTCGATACCGGCAGCGGTTCAGTCAAGTTGGGTCGAGGATCAGAGGTGTCCGGCAAGATCGATACCGGCAGCGGTTCAATCCAGCTCAGCGGAACCCGGGTCGGTGGCGATGTGGACAGCGGCAGCGGCGACGTCGAGCTGATCGACAGCGAAGTGCGCGGCGACCTCAAGACCACGGCCGGCAACATCGATTTGCAAGGTGCCACGGTCATCGGTGGCGATCTGTTGGTGCGCAAGTCCAGGTGCTTTGGCTGGTGCTGGGGCGATGACAAGAAGACCCGAATCACCATTGGCGCTGGCGTGCGCGTGCTCGGTCAGATCAGGGCAGAACGCGAAGTGGAGCTATGGGTGCATGACAGCGCCCAGATTGGGCCGGTCAGTGGCGCCGAGGCAAGACGCTACTCGGCCGAACGCCCCTGAAGGCCCTCAATCACCGTAGTTCAGCTGTAGCGCGGCGACTTGCGGCGCCCGATCACGACGGTCGTAGGCGCGGGTGGTCTGAATACTGGTGTGCCCCAGCCAATGCTGCACGGTGGCCAGATCAGCCCCCTGCGCCAACGCCTGGGTCGCGGCCGTGGCCCGCATCACGTGCGGGCCAAACCACGGCAGATCGTTGAGCCCCAGTTCCGCGCCATAGCGCCGGACCACCTGGCTGTAGATCGACTGCGCGCTGAGCCGGCCATCGCCCCGGGCGTTGCGCAAGGCCAGGAACAGCGGACTGGCCGGGCCCGCAACCGGCAGATGGGCCAGGTAGGCCTGAATGCGTTCCAGCGCCTGCTTGTGCAAGGGCAGCTGGCGCATGCGCCCACCCTTGCCGCGCACCCGCAGTCGCCAACGGCCGCGGTCACGATGGACGTCGCCGCGGTTGAGCGCCACCAGTTCGCTGCGGCGCAACCCCTGAAACAGCAGCATTGCCAGGATGGCGCGGTCGCGCAAGCCCTTGAGGGTGGTGTCGCTGGGCGCCTCCAGCAGGGCCTTGGCCTCGGCCTCGGACAGCGCCGGCGTCTGTCCCTCGTAACTTTGCACGACCGGCCGGCGCACCGCCTGCACCGGATTCGCCGTGATCCACTGGCGCTCACACAGGTAGCGAAACAAGGAGGCGAGGGCCGACAGCTTGCGGCGCTGGGTGGCCGCTCCGGCGCCCTGCTGCTGCAGATGCAGGCGCCAGGCGAGCACCTCGCCCATCTGCACCGACTGCAACTGCGCCGCGGACGTGATCTGGCGAAAGCGCAGGAAATCGCGCACGTCAGCGGCATAGGCCCGACGCGAGTGCGGACTGAGGAACTGTGCCAGCCACTCCCCCTGCATCTGGATGCCCGCCTGGTCTGCCAGATCTGACGCCTGCTTGGGTGCGAGCAGTTCCTGGAGAGCGCTCGGTATTGGATGAATTCGGTCAGGCATGCTGCGATTGTACTAATGATAAATAATCTTATCAGCAGTTATGAGCTGGCGTCATGCGGGCTTTGCTGGATCGTCGGTTTATGGTTTGGTCAATCGGGCACAGGCCAGAACGGTTCGCGGACGGGTCCGGTGCTTCCATCTTGCGGACCGCAGCTCAGAGAGATTGGGTGGTTTCTCCGCTTGGAGCGAGAAAAAGGTGGTGCGGTCAGTGTCCGATGTTCCCGTGATCTTGCGGGCTGCTGTCCGGCTCAATACGGTTCAGAAGACGGCTCTCTTCGAAAACGCACAAAAGCTAGACAGATCAGATTGATAGCGCAGTCTTTGGCAAGCAAATCCGGGCCGGCCCGACACTGGCCACGAGCAATGAACCCACTTGAATTCAGACATAGGCTGCGGGTGCTGCGCAGCGGCTCCCCGGCGCTCCTGGGCCGTGTGTGTGCCGGGGAACGCGCCTGCGGCGCGCACACTCAGCCTGGCCACGCTGAGCTGACAAAGGCTTGAAGCGAGAAAAAGGTGGTGGCGCCGACGGCCGGGGCACGGGCCAGTTTGAACACGGTCCCCGTGCTGAAGCCTGGTCTAGCCCGCATTTCACACACCTGTTGCGGAAGAACGCGCGAGGGCCATGAACCCTGGCAGGTACGAAGCGGCCTTGAGGAGGGACGCGCGCCTGCGCGGCCGCTCTTGATCTCCGCGCAGCGCAAAGCGGCGCCGCAGCGCGGCGCCCTCCACAGCAGCGCCCCGACACCCCCGGTGCCCGGCGCTGGAATGCGGTTCATGGAGAGGAGCAACACAGCGATAGTCGCAAAGAACCAGCGAGGTCCGCAAAGCGGGCAGATGCAGCCGTACACGCTGCAATGGCTGTGTGGCCACCGATTCGCCTTGCGCCACAACGGAACCGCGGCATCTGCCCGCGCAGGTGTGAGACGTGCGGGCCAGATGCTCTGCAGGCTGGGCTGATGCGCGGTCTGGGCGCGTTGGGACGGCTCAGGATTCGCCGGACGGCCCGCGGCGGGATTGCGCCATCAGTTCTTCCGGGTCATAGCCCAGGCGGCGCATGTGCGCCTCCCATTCCCGGCGTTCGTCGTCCGCCCGTGCCGCCGGCGGCGCCACGGCTTTGGCAGGCGCAGTCTGGGCTGGCGCCTTGGGTTTGGGCGCGGACGGCGCCCGGCCGATGACGAATTCGAAATGGCTGACGTTGCGGCCGATCTTGCCCTTGTCGTAGCGGATGCGAAGCTCGGTGCGCTCGTTCAGCTGGGCCACGGCCGGTGCCACCACCCAGCGCTCGAACTCGGAGAAGCGCGGGTAGCTGTCTACGCAATCCAGCCAGCGGCGCAACTGCTCCACGGTCACCTGACGGCGCCCCAGGCCCGCGTACTGCGCCAGCACTTCAAACATGCGGATGGCGAAAGTGGAGGACAGACGCGCCACAGACTCCAACGGATAGCTGGTGAAACGGTCCTTGAGCGCCGAGATGAAAGGCAGCATTTCCGGCGAGAAATTCAGAACGACACGGCCACGCCGGTTCTGGTAGCGGATCATCGAAACCCAGCGCAGCAGCGTCTCCTGTCCGGTCTGGGCATCGCTCAGCGTCACCTTGCGCTCGAACAGGCGCACGGCTGCGTCTTTCAGCTCCTCGTAGACCTTTTCCGCCGACAGCCCGAAGGTCTCGCGGAAGGGCGCGGCTTCGACTACGAAGGTGCGCTGCTGTTCGAGCGACTGCCGCGAGTCGACCTGCGCCACGCAGAACAGCACCAGACGCTGTTCCTGCAGCGTCAAGCGATAGGAAGCCTCGACGATGGCATTCGCCTTGGTCACCAGCATGCTTCCACCGCGTTTCATGACACCACCTATTTCTCGCTCGAAGAGCTATTTCTTTTTGCTTTTCATTGCCTTGGCTGGTTCTTTGGCTGCCAAAGACCGGCTCTGCGCCCATTCCCCCAGAAACTGGTTCAGCGCCGAGAGCAGCGCCTTGCGCTCCTCAGCCGCCAATCCCTTCGACCAGCGCACCACCAGGTTGCTGCGATCGGGGCTGGCGACCGTGGCCAGCAGTTGGCCTTCGGCAGTCATCACCGATTCCTCCAACTTCTGCTGACTGCTGCGTCTTGCCGGCAGTAGTTCCGCCTCAAGTTCGGCATAGGCCACGAGCGCGCGCGCAGCACTCCAGTCGGACTGCTGCGCCTGCTCACCGATACCGTTCAGGCGGTGCCGGATCTCGTCCATCCGACCTAGCCCACGGGCCCGACCGACAAATCGCGCCAGGCGTCGGCCAAGTTCACGCGACAGGCGGTCATGGCCACCCAGCGCCAGCACAAAGGAATAGGGCAGTTCTGCCAAGGATAATTTGAATGAAAGATCGCCAGCAGACACCTGCAGCCATTGCGCCAGTGCGTCCTGCGTGGCGAACAACTGGCGCTGCAGCCAGACACTCCATTTGACGCCGGTCTCGTAGGCCGAGTGTTTGCGGCTGGCGTCGGCGGTTTCGGTCAATAGCGCGGCGTCACGGTCGCTGAGCTCGGCGACGATGGCCTTCAACGGCTGGCCCAGATGGGCACAGGCGAAGCGCCTGCGCGATCCATCGATGACTTCAAACTCGGCGCCGGCATCGCCGCTGACCGGGCGCACGATCGCCGGCGTGGTCTGCCCGTGGGTACCGATGGAATCGATCAGATCGCTGACCGTGCGGGCATCGAGCGCAGCCTGCAGACGTCCCTGCAATTCCCAGACCCGAACCCGGTTCGGGTCCACTTCGCGCAACACCAGCGGCGAACCGGTCATCTGCTCCAGTCGACCCAATATGCCGCGCCCGGACTTGGGCAAGGGCACACCCGGCGCCGCGGCCGCGCCGATCCCTTCCAGCAGGCGTCGCGCCCGATCCTGCGCACTGCGTCCAGTACTCATGCCTTAGCCCCCCGTTTGAGATCGATCATGCTCAGCATCTCCTCGAAGACTTCGTCCAGGGCCTCGCGCACGCGGCGGTTGGCCTCGGCCTGGCTGCGATCCACCTGATTGCTGCCTTCATAACAGCTGGGCGCGCCGGCCGAGCCGCGGCGCACAGCCTCGGACATCGGAAAATGATTGTTGAAGATCAGGCTGCCAAAGAAGCGGCTGGCCAGCAGCGCGTGGGTCTGGTCACTCAGCGAGCCTTTCTGCAGCTGCGTCAGCAGCAGTCTGAGCCAGCGCTTGCGGTCATTGAAACCAGGCAGCCTTTCGGTCCAGGCATGGACCACCTTGGCGAACTTCACTGCCGCTTCCAGATCCAGATTGCGGGGCGGCACCGGAATTACCAGTCCATCCGAAGCGACGACCGCATTGATGGCCGCCAGGTTCAGGGCCGGAGCGCTGTCCAGCAGGACAAAATCGTACTGGTCCAGTCGCCGCATTGCGGTGTCCAGGCGCCGCCAGAAGGGATTGTCCTGGATACCCGTGCGGGCGGTTTCCACGGCCAGCAGCATCTCCGCGTCGTAGACATCCACCGATGCCGGAATGATGTCGATCGTGGGCCAATGGGTTTGATGCACCAGCGTCAACGGATCGTCGATCTCGCCAGTCAGTATCGGACCGATGGTCTGCTCCCAGTCGATCCCGCGAACCGGTTCGCCGCTGCGACTGACTTCAAAGGACGCCGTCAGCGAACCCTGCGGATCCAGATCGACCAGCAGCACACGGTAGCCTCGGGAGGCCAGAAAATGGCTCGCCAGATAGGTGCAGGTGGTCTTGGAACTGCCGCCCTTGAAATTGACGAAACCGAGCACGTACGGGCGCCGCGCCGGGCTCTTCGGCAAAGTGCCGGCGTAGGCGCGAATGGCATTGATCTCTTCGAGCGTGTACATGCGACGCCCACCAGCGCTACGATCGGTCGGTCCGGGAAAATTGCCCTCACTCTCCTGCGAGCGCAGCCAGGATACCGAGCGCCCGACTTCCCGAGCCGCTTCCTGAATCCGGTAGCGACGCAAGGTTTTCAAGCCGACGGGCGGGGCATGCAGCTCTCTCAAGGTACTGATGAAGCTGTCGCCCAGCGTGGCTACAATCTCCAGGGATTCCTGCACATCGAGTTTGCTGACGACATCGGGGGTCAGCATGGCAGCCGCCGCTTCTTGTTGCTTGTTCATCGCTAAAGTAGCTCTGATGACGTAACTGCACGTAAAGCTACCATGCTCTGTTCCTGCTAGTCAGCTGTTTTTGTTTTGTGTTTAGAGCTTTTAGTAGCTTGTTTATAACTACCAGAACCGTAGTCAAAACGGGAACTTGCACACTGAAAGGCGAGAAAAAGGGGGATGGAAGCGAGAGATAGGCGGTTCTCGAGCGAGGGAAAGGCGGTTGTGGGCCGAGAAATAGGTGGCTCAGCAGCGTGAAAAAGGTGGTGACGCCTGCATCCAACCCGCGCTCCCGCCGATCGATCTTTGGCAGCCAAAGATCACGCCAAGCCCCTGATTCCACGACGCCCTGCGCCGTTGTTCGCGACTCGGCGGCAATGGCGCAGTCAGCCATGGCAAACCAGCGGCGTAACCAATGAAGGCATGCTGTCGTCCAAACCCGAGCCATTGGATGGAGTGTGCAATGACGCGTGGTGTCGCAAAACGGGTGTTGATGATCTGGTTGCTGGCCGCGGGATACCACTCAACTGCTGCGCAGGTGCCACTTCAGGATCTGAGCCATGAGCTCATGGTCGGCCAGCATCCGGGCATCGAAGCGATGGTCATACACCAGCAGGGCAGGGTGGTGACCGCTGCTGTCTCATTTGGCATCGACGAAGAACTGCCAGACCTGCGCTCGGTGACCAAATCGGTGACCGCGCTGTTGGTCGGAATTGCATTGGATCAGGGCAGCCTGCGTTCGGTTGACCAACCGGTGGCCGAATTGCTGCCAGCCTACGCCAGGGCCTTCGAGCGTGATCCACGCAAGACCCGGATCACCATCGCCGATCTGTTGACCATGCGTAGCGGCCTCGATTGTGACGATTGGAACCCGAAGTCGCCCGGACACGAAGACAAGATGTATCGCAAGCGCGACTGGGTCCGGTTCTGGATCAGCCAGGCCCTGGTCAGCGAGCCAGGCAGCCGTTTCTCCTACTGCACCGGCAATGCCATCGCCCTGGGGCTGATCATCAAGCAGGCCACCGGCCGCAGCGTGGATGAGTTCGCCGCCGTGGAATTGTTCGAGCCACTCGGCATCCACACTGCCCGTTGGGCGCGTTGGAACCGGGGCAGGGAGATCGACAGCGGCGGCCATTTGCGCCTGCATCCCGAAAGTCTGGCGCGGATCGGTGATCTGGTGGGTGCGGCAGGGCAATACTCCGACAAACAGTTGATTTCCAGCAGTTGGATAGATCAGATGACCCAGATCCGTACTTCCATACCGGGCATGTCACAGTCCTATGGATATCTATGGTGGCTGGATCAGACCACCCGACCGGAGTTGCCGAAGACCCGCGTGCTGATGGCTTGGGGCAACGGTGGCAGCTACCTGTTCGTGTTGCCGGAGTTGCAGGCCAGCGTGGCCTTTGTCGGCAACCGCTATAACCGCCCTGACGCGAGGGAGCCGATGCTGTGGATGCGCGATCGGATTCTGCCGGCGCTGGCCCCCGGGGGACATCAAAGCCAGTGAATCCGGGCCGTTGACGCGTACACTGTGTGTGCCGGGATCGGAGATACGGCAACACCTGAACACATTCCAGTATCGCCAAGTCGAGGTCGTCATGAGCAAGGGCATGGATCAGAAGAAGAGCGCCAAGAAGCAGCCGCTGAAGACTCCCAAGGAGAAGCGGGCGGCCAAACAGGAGAAGAAGGCCAAGTAGGCCGATGCCCGCGAATGCGGCTGTGCGGCTTGACCCGTCCCGGCTGTGAGCCCAGAGTCGGGCGGGGGAGGGCAGGGCATGGTCGACAGCGCACATCCGTATTTCCGCATTCTCTCGCTCGCAGGCGGCGGTTATCTGGGGCTGTACACCGCCACGGTGCTGGCTGGCCTGGAGCGTCGGGCTGGTCGGCCCCTGGCGCAGTGTTTCGACCTGATTGCCGGCACCTCGGTGGGCGGCCTGCTGGGACTGGCGCTGGCCTTCGAGGTGCCGGTCATCCGCATCGTCGAGCTGTTCCGCGAACGCGGCAGCGAGATCTTCTCGGCGCGCAGCCTGCCCACCAGCAACGTCGGGCGACTGCTCGATCTGACACGATCGGTGCTGGGGCCGAAGTACTCCGGTGAGTCGCTGCGTGCGGCCCTGACCGAAATCTTCGACAAGCGCCGTCTGGGCGACGCTCCGCATCGGCTGGTGGTGCCAGCCGTGAATGTCTCGCTCAGCCAGACCAAGGTCTTCAAGACGCCCCACGGCGAGCGCTCCACCGGCGATGAGCGGGTGCTGGCCGTCGATGTGGCCATGGCGACCTCAGCCGCTCCCGCCTATTTCCCGTCGGTGAAGGTCGGACGCTACCTGTATGCCGATGGCGGCATCTTCGCCGTGGCGCCCGATCAGGTGGCGCTGCACGAGGCCGAGCATTTCCTCGGCATTGCGCCGCCGCAGATCCGCATGCTGTCGATTGGCACGGCCACCTCAGGTTATCGGCCGGCGGACGGCGTGGATGCCGATGATGGCGCCGTCGGCTGGCTCTCTGACGGGCGTCTGATCCTGACCACCGTGGCCGTGCAGCAGCAGCATGTGGAATCGATGCTGGAAGACCGGCTCGGCGCTCGTTACCAGCGCATCGACGCCGAATGGCCGGCTGGCGCGGGGTTGGGCATCGACATTGCTACCCCGGCGGCGGCCGACACCCTCGTTGCACTGGCCGAACGCACCCTGGGCCAGCTCAATCAGGCCGAATTCGACCAGGCGCTGGGGAACTGATCCGGCGGCGGCGGTCTTTCCGCCTCAGTTGGGAATGACGTAGCCCAGGCCGCGGCGGGTCTCGATCAGCTCCGATGCGCCCAACCGCGAAAGCTTGCTGCGCAAGGTACTCATCAGCACTTCGATGACCTTCTCCGAGGCGTCCGGATGACCCGCGTACAGCTGGGCATAGAGCGCGGTGCGGGTGAGCATGCGGCCACGCTGACGCATCAAACATTCCAGCAACTCGAACTCCTTGGGCGACAGGGCCATCGGCTGACCCTTGCAGCGGACCAGTCGACGTTCGCTATCCAAAGACACCTCGCCAATGCAGATCGGCGGTGGGGGCTCGCCGCGCTCACGCAGCAGGGCCAGTCTGGACACCAACTGATCGGCGAGCACCGGCTTGACCAGAGAGGCATCCGCGCCCTGGTCGAGCGCCATGACCCGGTCGTTGACCTGTTCACGGCCGGTCAGCACCAGCACCCGGGCATCATCACCCCGCTGGCGCAAGCCCTTCAGCAATCCCAGCGCATCCGATGTCCGTGGCGCCAGATCCATCACCACCATGGCATAGGCACAGGCCTGCATCAGACCGACGGCGCCAGCGCAGCTCTCGGCCACTTCCACCAGGTAGCCTGCCGCCACCAGCGCCGGGACCAGCGAGGAGCGGAGTTTTTCGGAGGCCTCGATCAACAACAAACGCATGGATCGTATCCATCACAGTTGCGATTAGTATCAAGGCCAGAGCTTTGCGGAGGCTTAACGCAAACGCCGCCTGCCGGGTGATTCTGACCGCAGTCAGGGTGTCGCCGGACTGCCGCAATAATCTAATCCAAATGCCGGGTCGGCTGATATGGGCACGCCGATGCCGGCAAGTCTCTGCTCAATCCGACGAGCGCCGCGGATGGGGGAACGTGGAATCCGCGAAAGGGCAGGGCGAGCGTCTCCGAGCGGTACGTCGACACCCCGGCATGCAGACCCTGTCGACGGGGTAGCTGAAGTCAGCAGCAGAGCCAGTCGGTCGCGTCACAGCCAGCCACTCCATCCAGATTAATTGGTTTATTTATCAGATACATACGATATTAAAGGCCATCTCATGGCCGGTGCGGATGCGGGCATGTCGGCAGATTGGAAGCGGCTGGCGAGACGTCCATGTCGGGACGCCTCGCGCTGCTCCGTCCACGCATTTCAGACCGGCGCCAGACTCAACTCTGTGGCTCGGTCGGCAGGAAGATGCCGACAAACACGCCGACATTGCCGCTGCTCAAGCCGAAGGTGACGATCAGTACCGGCGCCGGCAGGGCCAGCGGACCGTCATTGACATAAGCCGAATCAAAGCCGTCGGGAAAGACCAGTTGCTGGCAACCGGGTGTGGGGTCGAGGAAGCAGCCGCTGCGCAGGCTGCCGGGGCTGGTGATGGCGCCCTTGATCAGCCCGACGGTGTTGTTACCGATGTCCGCGGCGCTCTTCAGATTGGCCTGGAGCTTGTTGATGTCCTTCAGGTCTTGTGCGGTCGCGAGCCCGGCCGAGAGGATGCTCTGCGCTTGCTCGATGGCATCCGGGCCAATCAGGATCGTGCTGTTGGCCGGCGCGTAGGCTTCAAAGCCGACGCCCTCGGCGACCGAGTTCGGAATCTTGGCAACGTGTATGGACAGACTGGCGGCGGTGATGATGCCGGCCAGATTGCCCACGTTGGCGTAGTTCACGAGGCCATTCTGTGCCACCAGGATCACGGCGGCGCGAATGACGTCGCCGAGGATTGGCCGGTAGACGTTCTTGATGATCCGCGTGCGGATGCGGGTGGCACTGAGTACGCCGGCCAGAGTGAAGCGCACGGCCTTGTCCATTCGCGACGGCGCCTGCGGACCTAGCAGACCGCTGCTCGACAACGACTGGTGCAGAGCATCCAGATCGGTCACCAGCAAGGCTGGAATCCGATGGCCGACGAGTTCCACGGTGGGTCCGATGGCGGCCAGCACGCCAGGCACGCCGGGTTCCAGGCCGCTCAAGGCCGCACCCTGCGCCAGCAGACGCTGGTTGAGGTTGAACAGCTCCACATCCGGCGTCAGCGGATTGGCGACGAGCACCGCCATTTGCTGCAGGCTCTGCGCCAGTTCGGCATTGCCCTGCAGGTAAGCCTGGTCGTCGGCGCCAGCCGCGAAGCCCATACTGATGGCGGTGTTGCGATCCGGCGGCATGCCACCATCGGGTGCCAGCGGCGTCAGTCCTCGCATCCGGTCAACCGAAATCCCGGCGCGCACGGTCTGCAGCTGTGCATCGATCATCTGGATGGCAGGGACGTTGTTGGCCAGAACCGCGGCTTCCAGCTCGGAGATCAGGCGCTCGGCCCGTTCTAGCTGAGCCCCGAAATCGGCGTAGACGCTGCCCTCGGGCGCATCGGCGATGCTCTCCATGACCACCACTCGGGTGCTGTAGCTCTCCAGGGTGTCGGGAAGGTCGACCTGCAGCAGATACTCACCCAGCGTACCTGGGCTCGATTGCACCGAACTGCTGTTGACGGTCGGCAATGGCCCGCTGCTGGCGCCGGGGACCGCTTCGAGGATGCTGAGTGCAATGGTCGGCTGAGGGCTCAGTGGCAGGCCCTCGTTGCTGTACACGGTGACGCTGAGCGGACTGCTCTGACCACCGATCAGCACCGGATGATCGAGCGCGATATCGATGCGCGGCCCACCGGAGACACTGAGATCGACATTGCTTCCCGGCGCCACCGAGCTGCCCGGGGCCGGACTTTGCTGGAACACCGTTCCCAGCGGCAGATCATCACGGTTGACATAATTCAGTGAGCCCAGCATCAGATTGCCGTCCATCAGGCGCAGGCCGGCATTGAGCAGATCGAGTCCGACCACGCGCGGTACGGTCACCGGTGCCGGTCCCTTGGAAACCTCCAGCCGAACCGAATCACCAGCCGCCGCGGCGCTGCCACCGCTGGGCAGCTGGGCACGGACCTGGCCGACCGGAACCACGGCATCGAAGACCTGAACGATGGGATTGGCGCTGAGGTCCGCTGTCGCGACGGCGTTGACTGCCGCAGCCTCGGTCAGACCGATCACCTCGGGCACGGTGGTTCCGGTGCGCACCAGCAGGTCAAAGAGCTGGGTGTCGCTGTAGCCCAGGCTGTCAGTGACCTGCAGAATGATCGGATGGGTGCCCAGATCAGCGCCGGTCGGCGTCCAGGAGATGATTCCCAGAGCGTTCACGCTCATGCCGGCCGGGGCCTGCACCAGCTGGAAACTCAGGGATTCGCCGACATCGGGATCCACTGCGAGCACGGCGTAGCGGTACTCGAAATCGGGTGATGCCAGGGTCCGCGGCGTGGACAGGATCTGCGGTGCACTGTTCGGGGGCAGAACCTCGATGCGCACGGTCGCCACATTGGATTGCAGCGCGCCATCGGAGGCCCGGTAGGTGAACAGATCGACCTCTGGTGTCCGCTCTTCGGGGAGCAGGGCATTGACCCGATTGGCGTTCAGTCCGGGCAGCAGCCAGTGCGGTTGCTCCTGGGCCGGCACCGTGCCATCAACATTGATGTTGGTGACATGGTAGTTCCACTGGTTCCAGATCGGCCTGGCGGCCGGCCAGTCATCGTTGGGACCTTCGTAGACACGCACGATGTCCGAAGCGCCGACACCGAAGCGGGACTCGCCGTGGATGATCATCTCGGAGGCGCCATCGCCGTCGACATCGGCCATGATCGGCATGGCGCGCACACCCGAGGCATTGTCCAGATCGAAGATGCCGATCAGCGTTCCGTCAACGCCATTGAGCACGTGCGCCCTGATGTCCTGGTCAATGAGGGTAACTTCAACCTTGCCGTCACCATCAAAGTCCATCACCACCGGACCGTAATAGCGCGGATCGATGGTCGGATCCTCTACCGTTGGATAGCGCCATTTCAGGCTGCCATCGGCGCCGTTGTAGACCTCCAGGAAGCCCGCGCTGGAGCCGCGACCGGCGGCCGAGAGAACGTCGGCGCGACCGTCGTCGTCGACATCGGCGATCACCAGCGGCAAGTCCTCCTCGGTAGTCGTGACCACCTGCCACTTGAGGCTGCCATCGTGCTCGTACACGGCGGTGTCATTGGTATCGGTTCCCCGCACGAGTTCCGGGTAGGGATCGTTGTCGAGATTGGCAGCGATGGGCGTGGAGCGGGGTGCGGACAGGTCGCCCGGGACGGTCCACAGCACTTCACCCCGATGGGAGAAGGCCGCGCCGGAGACCAGAATCTCCAGATCGCCGTCCAGATCCAGGTCGACCACTTCCACGGTCAGTTCGATACTGCTGCGGATAGCACCTACGCCACGGGCGTAACGGGTGAACAGGATCCGGCCATTGTTGTCGAAGACCGTGACGCCAATGGCGTCGGTCTGGGCATGTCCGTGGATCAGTTCCGGCGTGCCGTCGCCATCCAGATCGGCGGCGGCAATCTCGCCGCCCGGGTTGCCGCGCTGGTCGATGATGGCGTCCAGGTAGATCCCGTCCTGCGGGATCGCCTCGCTGATCCATTTGAAGCTGCCGTCATGTTCGAAGGCGATCAGCTTGCGACCGTCCTGGGTAGTGGTGCGGCCGCCTTCGGTTCCGACTGCCACCATCTCCATGCGCCCATCCAGATCGATATCGGCCAGCAGGAAGCCCTGACTGCCCTCGACGCTGCGGTCGTAGGCTGGCGTCTGGTAGATCTGAGAGCCGTCGCTGGCCCGCACCAACAAACCGCGATTGGCGCCCGCGGTGCCGTTGCTGTAGCGGACGAAGATGTCCGGAGCGCCATCACCATCGACGTCACCCAGGCGTGGCATTCCGATCCGACCGCCATTGGGGCTCTGCACCCGATATTTCTCGACGAAGCCAAAGGGGCTGAGATTCAGATCCGGTGTGTAGCTGAAGCCGCCGTCACCGGCGAGGGCCAGGATACCCGCATCGGCGTCATCGACGAGCACCGCGCTGAGCGGACTCAGATTGGGATCCGAGTCGTTCATCAGCACGCCCAGAGCCGGTACGTCCAGGGTTTCGCCGCGTTCGACGGTGTAGGCGTCATCGACGGCTATTGGCGGCAGATTATTGTCGATCAGGATGGTAAAGGTCGCGCTGTCACTGCCGCCGCGGCCATCGTTGACCGCCACGCTCACGTTTTCGCTGCCCTGGGTCAGGCTGGTGGGAACCCAGCTGATCAGCCCGCTGGCGGCGTTGATGCTCATCCCGATCGGGGCCTGGGTCAGGCTGTACTGCAGCGGATCCAGGTCCGGATCGGTGGCAAGCAGCTGCAGACTGAAAGCCTGATTCAGGATCGCGCCCTGATCAGTCACGGGGTTCAGCTCCGGTGGCTGATTGGCATCGATCACCTGCACCTGAAAGCTCTCCAGATCGAAGAAGGCCCGACTGTCGGTGACCCGCACGGTGACCGGATGCGTGCCGACGTCGGCCAGCGTCGGCGTCCAGCTCAAAAGGCCGTTGCCCGGGTTCAGCTGCATGCCGCCCGGGGCCACGTCCAGCGCGTAACTGAGCACATCGCCGACGTCCGGATCGCTGGCCGGCACGGTCAGGCTCAGGGTCTGGTTGGCGGCGACGATGCGCTCACCGATGGTGTCGATCAGCGGTGGTGAATTGGGCAACAGCACCTCGATGACAAAGGTCTCGGTATCCACCGCGCCTTGATCGTCTTCGGCGCGAACGGACACGGTGTTCGGGCCGCCATCGGCCAGCCCGGGTGTCCAGCTGAGCACGCCATTGCTGTCGATGCTCAGACCGGGCGGTCCGCTGTCGATGGCATACAGCACTACCGTGCTGGCGGGCGGCAGCACCTGGACCTGATGGCCGAAATTGCGCTCGGCCACGGCGCCGAGCAGGTCTATCGGAACAATGCGGAAATTGCCTTCGAATCCATCCGCAAAGATCGCCCCGGGCACGCCACGCGAGGCGGCCGGCGCCGATCCGCACAACAGGCCGGCGAGCAGGGCCATCAAGGTCAGCAAGCGAAGACGAGTGTTCACGGCGATCCTCCCCCGATCAGCGGATTGGCGGCGCGGAAAATGTCGCGCGACTGATTGTTGTCGGCGGGCACCAGATTGCTGGCATCGGACTCGAACACGATCCACTGGCCATCGCCGGAGATCTCCGGGCGCAGGCTGTGGCCGTTGGCCTCACCGCCGGCAGCGGGCACGCTGACCCTCGCGGTCGCCCCGTTGCTGCGGTCATGGACAAAGATGTCCTGCCTGGCGTTGTCATCGCCGCTGACCAGATTGCTGGCATTGGAGCGGAAGGCCACGAATCGCCCGTCATCGCTCAGCGAGGGTGTAAAGCTGTCGTGATTGGCCTCGGCGCCGCTGGAGGAGACGCTGACGCGGGTGGTCGTGGACGTGTCCAAGTCGTGGACGAAGATGTCCCAGTGAGCGTTGCTGTCCCCGGCCACCAGATTGCTGGCCAGCGAGCGAAAGGCAACGAACTGGCCGTTGCCGGAGATCGCCGCCTGCACGCTGTCGTCATTGGCCTGCACGCCCAGGCTGGAAACGCTGACGCGGACAATCGGCCCGGCGATGCCCTGGTAGTTGTCGCCGGCATCAAAGCGGTATTTGACGAAGACGTCCTGGAAGTCGTTGTCGTCCTCAGGCACGAGGTTGCCGGCGTGGCTGTGGAAGGCCACTCGGCGGCCGTCGTCGGAGACCGCGGCAGCGAAACTGTCGGCATTGCCTTCGGGGCACTCGATGCCGGGATCGGTCACGCAACTGGGGTCGGCGGTGAGATCAGGTCGGCTCAAACGCTCGGCCATGGGCACCGGATTGGTGACGGCGTCATACAGGAAGATGCTGTGCATCCCGTTGGTGCCGGTGTCGCCCGGGCGCGCACTGACGGGTTCGGAGTTCTGGAAGGCGGCGCGGGAGTGAAACACCACGAACTGGCCATTGCCGGAAATCCGACTCTCCTGGCGGGCCTGTCGATCCGTGTTGTTGCTGGTAAAGCTGATCTGCAGGACTTCGATGGTGGTGTTGGCCAGGCGGTCGCGCAGCACGCCCTGGGCGAAATCCCGGTAGCCGGTGAACATCACGCGCAGACCGTCATCGGAGACCGAGGGCGCATAGCTGCCCCGGTACAGATTGGTGAAGTTCAGCACATTGCCGCTGGCATCGACGTTGACCCGCTCGATGGTCCCGGCATTGAGATCACGCAGGAAGACATCGGGCAAGTCGTTGATATCGCCGGCCAGCAGGTTGCTTGCGCTGGAGCGGAAGGCGATCACGTTGCCATCGTCGGAAACGCTCGCTTCATAGCTGTCGTGATTGGCCTCGGTGCCGTCCACAGCGGTACTGATGCGCTGGATCTGCGCCTGGGCTGTTGCAGCGAACAGCAGCAACAGCACCGTCAATGCGCGTGCCATCCCGGGCACCTGGCTTGCAAATGGTTTCATGCGGTCCCCCGCTTTCTGGCGTTCTGAAAGCACAAGCGCAAAACGGCAGGAAACTCCATCAGCTCGATGTCGACGTCATGGCGAGCCGTCCGTTTCGGCCCGAAGCTGCCTGGAGGCCTGGATCCGGCTGGAGATCAGGAACGGCCGCGGCGGCGCGCAGCCTCCTCAAGATCGCTGCGACCCTGGCCCCCAGACCCGCTGCGTGACCCGCGTCAATCCCCGGCAACAGTGTCGCCAGCCGGAATCCGCGTCATCAACTCGTCCAGGGCCGTTTTCCAGCGCTCCGGGGTTTCCGGATTCTGGGCATAGATCCGAGCCGCTGTGGCGGTGTAGGTGCTCGCTTGCTCAAGCCGTCCGAGCGCCAGCGAGACTTCACCCAGACGATGATGGAAGCGACCGGTGTACAGATGATTGGGGGCATAGGCCGTGTTGGCACCTTCCGCCGCGGCGCTCAGATTGTCCGCGGCGGCCTCCAGCTGGCCGGCATTGAGCTGCAGACTGCCAAGGTTGAAACGTGCCAGCAGCGCCTGCGGGTGCTGCGGTCCCAGCATCTGCGCCTGCATCTGTGCCGCTTCGGCCACCATGGCCACCGCGCGGGGCAGGTCGCCGGCGTCTTCATAGCTTATGCCCAGATTGGCCAGTGCCGTAGCCAGATCCGGATGGGCGCTGTGAATCTGGCGGTGCAGGGCGATGCTGCGTTCGTAGGCGGCGATGGCACCCGGCGCGTCGCCCAGTCCTTCCAGCGCATTGGCCAGATTGTTCCAGAGGATGGCGTGATCCAGCGGTCGCACTTCCGGCAGCTCTGCCGCCAGTTGCAGGGCGCTGCGGGTGACATCGGCAGCGCGCTGATATTGCTCCAGTTTGGGTAGCAGGCCGCCGAGGTCGGCCTGTACGTCATAGCGTGCCCGACGGGCCGCACGCGTCTCCAATCCCTGCAGCATTTCCAGTGCCTGCTCGTACTGCGTCAGCGCGGCGCTGTAGTTGCTGTCGCCCCAATCCACCCGACCGAGTGCCGTGAGGGTACGGGCGATGGGCACCGGGTCGCCGGCCGCCCGGAAATAGGCCATCGCCTGCGACAGCTGGTCCCGCGCCGTGTCGGATTCGCCCAGGCCCTCCATGGCGAACCCGATCGCGTAGCGCAATTCGGCCTGCAGTTCCGGCTGTTCGGCAAAACGCTCGCCGATGGTCGGGATCGCCTGCCGCAGGGCGCCGGCCAGAGTGGCCTCGCCAGCGTTCTCATAGGGATCGGCACGGCTGATCATCTCGGTCAGAAAGGACTTGGCCGCTTCCGCTCGCTCGGCCTGGATGCGTGCCTGACGGGCCTGCAACGAGACTGCCACCAGCGCGATGATCAGGACGACGAAGATCGTCACGGTGGCCACGCTGGCAGCGCGGTGGCGCTGCACGAACTTGCCCAGCCGGTACCAGCGCGATGCGCCCCGCGCGAGCACCGGCAGGCCCGCCAGATAACGGCCGATATCCTCGCCCAGCGCAGCGGCCGAGGCATAGCGCTGGCCCGGCTCCTTGCGCAGCGCAGTCATGACGATGCGATCAAGATCGCCACGCAGCTGTCGGCGCAGGAGGCCGTGATGGGGCAAGCCGCGGGGCAGGGGAGTGATCGAGCGCGCCACCTTGCTGCTGGGGGCAACCGGCATCGAGTGGCACACGGTGCGCTCGATCTCCACCGGGCTGCGGACCATCAGCGCATAGGGGCGAGCGCCGGTCAGCAATTCGTACAGCAGCACGCCCAGCGAGTAGACATCGCTGCTCGGTTCCACCGGCAAGCCGCGCACCTGCTCAGGACTCGCGTACTCGGGCGTGAGCATCTGTAGCTGGGTCCCCGTTTGCGGCAGCGAGAGTCCGACCGATTCGGCGTCGAGCACCTTGGCGATGCCGAAATCGATGATCCGCGGCTGGCCGTCATCATCGACCAGCACATTGCTGGCCTTGATGTCGCGATGAACGATGCCGCGCTGATGCGCAATCTGCAGCGCCTCACAGACGCGCTGGAACAGGCGCAGGCGTTGCCTGAGGTCGAGTCCGCTGCGTTCGTAGTATTCGGTGATCGGCAGCCCGCGGACCAGTTCCATGGCAATGAAGGGCGTGCCGTCGGCGGCGTTGCCGCCGTCGATGACGCGGGCGATGCCCGGATGTTCCAGGCAAGCCAGAATCTGGCGTTCGGCGTGGAAGCGTTGCAGCGCCGAGCCGGTGAGATGGCCGGCACCGTAGAGCTTGATCGCGACCTCCTGTTCGAAGCCGCCATCGACCCGGCGGGCACGAAATACCCGGCCCATGCCGCCGATGCCGATCTGCTCGATCAGTTCGAAGGCACCGAGGCGCTCGCCGCGGCGATCCGGATCAGGCGCGCCCGGTGGCGGTTGATCCAGAAAGCCGTGGGTCAGCCGATCCGCTGCCAGCAGCTGCTCGACCTCGGCGCGCAGCGCCGGTTCTCCACCGCAGGCCTGGTCCAGCCAGGCCGAGCGCGATTCCGAGGGCTGCTCCAAAGACGCCGTGAACAGCGCCAGCGCCCGCTGCTCGCGGGTCACTTCGGCGCTGTTCACACCGCCCCCAGCTGGCCGTAGAGCCAGGCCCGTGCAGCCCGCCAGGCACGCTCCACCGTGGCGCTGGACAAGGCCATCGAGTGCGCGGTTTCGGCAATGGACAGTCCGGCGAAATATCGCAGTTCCACCACCCGAGCCTGGGTTGCGTCGAGGGCCTCCAGTCGATTCAGGGCCTGATCCAGCGCCTGCAGATCGACCACATCCTCGGTGACCGACAGCGTCAACGGGGCCAAGCCGGTGGCATCGCGCCGCGCCGCTTGCCGACGCCGGGCGCTGTCCACCAGTACCTGCCGGATCACCCGCGCCGAGACCGCAAAGAAGTGCGTGCGGTCCTGCCATTCGATGTGGGCGCCGCCGGCCAGCTTCAAATAGGCCTCGTGCACCAGGGCTGTCGGCTGCAGCGTATGGCCGGCCCGCTCACCCGCCATCTGCGCCCGCGCAATGCGCTTGAGCTCCTGATAGGCCCGAGCCATCAAGGCATCACGCGCGGCCTCATTACCCGAGGACCATTGCCTCAGCAGCAGGGTAAAGGGCGTCTGGCCAGGCGGCCGATTCACGTCCCGCTCCCGAAATCGGTGTCTGCAGAGGATAGCTGCCGCAGGAAGTTCACAGCCAGCCTTTCTGCCGCGCCAGCCTGTAGGCTTCGATGCGCCCCTTGACTCCAAGCTTGCCGATCGCTTCAGACAGATAGTTCCGGACCGTACCGTGCGACAGGGACAGCTTTTCCGCAATCTCCGTGGCTGCCAGGCCTTCGCCGGCCAGACGCAGGACCAGCCGCTCTCGGTCGCTCAGCGGATCCTGCTCGCTCCAGGCTTCAACCGCCAGTTCAGGATCGATGACACGGCCGCCGCGATGAACCACGCGCACGGCTTCGGCCAGTTGACTGGCGGGTGCGTCCTTGAGCAGATAGCCGCGTATGCCCGCATCCATGGCCCGGCGCAGATAGCCCGCTCGGGCGAAGGTGGTCACCACCACCATGGCAATCCCCAGGTCCTTGTCGCGCAGCTGCGCCGCCAGTCCCAGCCCACTGAGTTCAGGCATCTCGATGTCGGTCACCAGCACGTCCGGACGCTGCTGCACGCAGGCCGCCAGCGCGGCAAGACCGTCGGCCGCCTCGGCGATGACCTGAATATCGCCTTCCATCTCCAGCAAGGCAGTCATGGCACCGCGGACCAGGGCCTGATCTTCTGCCAGAACGATACGGATCATGCGGGCATCACCTGGCCCGGATTGGGCAGAGCCGACGGTGTCCAGGGCAGCTGCACGCGGATCTCGGTGCCGCCGATGCCACTTTGCACCGTGCAGCTTCCGCCCAGCTCCGCCGCACGTTCGCGCATGCTGGCAAGGCCAGTGCCCTCACGGACGATACCGCCCACACCATCGTCGGCGACGACGAAATACAGCTGGCCGTCTCGGATACCCGCGCGGATCTCGGTGTTTTCGGCGCGGGCATGGCGAATGACGTTGGTGCAGGCCTCGCGCAGGACCAAGGCCAGCGCGGTTTCGATCGTCGCAGGCAGCGCTGGCAGCTGATTCTCGACTCGAAGTGCAGTCCCCGCCGCCTGCAGTGCGTACTTGCTGCCGGCCAGTTCAGCATCGAGACCAGCGGCGCGGATTCCGCTGACGGCGCGCCTCACCTGGGCCAGCGTCTGTCTGGCGACCTGCTCCAGTTCGGCCATTTCCTGAGTGGCGCGTGCATGTCCCTGCCGGCTCAACTTGTGCGCCAGTTCGGCCTTGAGCACGATCAGGCTGAGGCTGTGACCGAGCAGATCGTGGAGGTCGCGCCCGATACGCTCGCGCTCGGCGACTTGCGCCAGGGTACGCACCTCGGCCTGACTCAGTCGCAGCGCCGCATCCTTGCGCTGCAGCTGTCGGGTCACGGCGTTGCCCAGGGCCACCGAGATGCAAAGCAGTGTGGTGATGGCCATGTAGAAGGGCGGGAAAGACAGCAACTGAGTGCCGATCCAGGCGAAGATCAGCAGCGCAGTGGCAATGGCCATCGTGGCCCGCAGTGCCGGCCAGTAGACCGCCGCCAACGCCGAGAAGTACACCAGATAGGTATTCGCACCCCAGTTCACGGGCATCAAGGCCAGGGCCAGGGCCAGGATCAGCAGCAGCGCCCCGCCGCGCCAGCGCGGGCGCAGGATTGCCGTCAGATAGGCAAACAGGAACAGCGGAATCGTGGCCAGCGTGGTGGCAAGGTGCCCCGCAGGTGTCCCGCCGAGCCAGGTGCTGAGAAACAGGAATCCCAGAAAGCCCAGGTTGCTGATCGCATACAGCACCTCGCGGTCGTCCAGACCCGCAGCGGCAAAAGGCCTGCGCAGCCGATTCACCCACTGCTGAAACATGGATACGCCTCCCTCTCCAGACGCCCATGCTACTGCGCGCCGGTGCATTGCGTCCTTCCCGGCGCTGTCCATGGCGGAGCGCGGTACCTGCCGAGGCATCGGACCGGCTCAGTGGTGGTGCCGCCAGGCGCGCAGCGCCAGCCACCATCCGGCCAGACCAAAACTCGTCAGCGCCAGCCCCATCAGATCACTGCGGGCGCTGGGCATGCCGATCTGCGCCAGGGCCAGCTGGCCGAAGTGGTAGGTGGGCAGCCAGGCCGAAACCGTCTGCAACCAGCCCGGAAAAGCGAACACCGGCACCCACAAGCCGCCCAGCAGCAACAGCGGCATCAGCATCAGGTTGAGCCAGTTGGCGGCCGATTGCGCGGGCAGACGCAAGCCCAGATATAGCGCCCACAACGCAAACGGGGTGACCCCCAGACACACCACCAGCCAGAGCCGCACCAACGTCGCCAGTGGCGTGCGTACCTCACCAAAGCACCAGCCGACCAGCGCCAGCATCACGCAGACCAGAAGGGCAAACAGCAAGGCCGCAGCCACCTTGCTCAAGAGATAGCTGGCCGGGTGCGCCGGGCTGAGTCGGCGCAGGGTCAGCATGCCGTGCTCGCGCTCAAAGGACAGACTGGTAACCAGGCCAAACATCACGGCGTTGATGGCAGCGAATACCGAATAGGTTGCCAGCAGATAGGTGCCGGCATTCGCCGCCGATTTCGGCGCCAGAACCACGCCGAAGATGGTGTAGAACACCAGCGGAAAGCCGAAGACCGGGGCCACGTAGCTCAGGGTGCGGCGCAGCTTGCGCCATTCCATACCGGCTTCGACGCGCCAACGTGTGGCAGTCATGCTCATCAGGCCATCTCCTCGTTGTGGTAATGGCGGCGCAGCCGTTCGGACAAGCGCATCGCCTGGAACTGGCGGATCTCGGCGCCGGGATCGCTGGCCAACAGTGCACGCAGGGCGGCGTTTCCATCCTGGCTCAGCACGCGCTGCACCTCGGCTTCGGCCTGCACATCGCTGACGCCGGGCAGCGTGCGCAGATGCTCGGGAGCGAGCGCGGAACGCACGCGGATTTCGCACCAGCCATCCCGCTGCCAGTCGGCCAGCGCGCCGCGCTCGACCACCCTGCCGCCTCGCACAATGGCGATATGGCTGGCGACTTGTTCAGCCTCGTGCACATCGTGGGTGGTCAAGAGCACACTGAGCCCAGCACCAACCCGGGCCGAAACACTGTCCCAAAAACCAGCGCGCGCCAGCGGGTCGAGCGCGCCGGTAGGCTCATCCAGCAGCAGCAGCCGGGGTCTGCCGACCAGACTGAGCGCAAACTGGATGCGCCGCTGCTGACCGCCAGACATCTGTCCGTAGCGCTGACCCACGAAGCCGCCCAGGTCCAGATCGGCGATCAGCTGCGTGATCGCTTCCGGCTGCGGATAGAGCGCCGCGTGCGCGCACAGCAGTTCGTGACCCGTCAGCATCGGCGCCAACTGGCCTTGCTGCAGCATTACTCCGATGGCCGCACGCGCGGCCCGGCTTCCGGCCTCGGCGCCGAATACCGCGATCTCTCCGGCATCGCACGAGGTCAAACCCAACATGCTGCGGATGGCCGTGGTCTTGCCGGCGCCGTTGGCCCCCAGCAACGCCAGCACCTGACCTTGGTACAGCCGCAGGGAAAATCCAGCCAGCGCAGCGGTCTGTCCGTAGCGCTTGTGTACATCCTGCCAGAACGCAACCATCGGCATCGCGGCACTCCATCCGGGGATCTGCGGCATAGCTTGAGAGCGCGCCCCGGGAAGCTGCAGTCGCAGGCATCATGCATCGCGGATGACAGCTGTCAGCACCACGCCGGGCGGGCTTGCCGCCATGGCAGACAACGGCGCCCGTGGAGATGCGGCGACCAGCGACTTGCGTACACCTCAAGGGTGCAGATCGACGGTGTCGCGCAACTTCTGGAGGTCGGCCTGGGGCGTGGTGCCGGGGGCATAGTGTCTTGTGATCACCGGAGCGGCCAGATCCAGGGCGTCCTTGCAGTGCTGCCACTGCGCACTGGCACACGCGGCCTCGGCGATCAGCATCCGCGTCTCAGCCAGGCGGATCGGACTGAACTCTGCTGGATGAGTGTGCGCAATCTCCTGCGCCTTCTCCGCGGATTGCAACGCCGCGCGGCTGCGATCTTGCATCAGGTAGAGCCTCGCCAAGTGCCTGAAGCTGTTCTCGGCGTCTGCAGTCGACAGCGCTCTCTCCGCGTCGAGTTGCCTCAAGGCAGCGGCCAGCGCAGTGCTGACCTGGGCCAGTGTCGCCCGGTCCAGGCTGCGCTTGAGCTCATCTGCAACGGTGGCCAGCGCGCTCAAGCAGGCCGACTTTGCATGACTTGCCGGTTGCAGCAAATTGGCCAGCAATGCCTGCCGCTCCGAGTCGGTGACCACGTTCGACTGCAGTCGCTGCAACGTGCAGCGCTCCGTATCGGTCAGGTCGGTGTGCTGGCCGAAGCGGGCCGCCTGTTCCAGCACCTGGCGGGCCAGCGCATCTTCGCCGAGATTGATCAAGCCGCTGCCCAAGCTCAGGCTGGCGGAAAAGCCCAATTGCGGCTGATCGGCAAAATCGTCGTTGATCCGCATGGCGGCGTGGTGCAGAAATGCTGCAGCCGGAGACTTCTGCGAGAGATAGTCGGCCGGCACTGCGCTGCCCAGCAGTTCGATCAGGATGTGGGCATTGGCTTGCGCACGCCGCGCGTGCATCTGGCTCAGAGTCACGCCGGCAATCAGCGACAGCAGGCACAAGCCGGTCAGCGCACCTGCAAGGGGATGGCGTCGCAGCAGGCCAAGGGCCAGCTCCCAGCTTCGGTAACGTCGCGCCGAAACGGGGCGCCCATCGAGCAGGGCCCGGATATCCTGACTCATCGCCTCACAGCTGCTGTAGCGCTCGGCAGGATCAGGAGCCAGTGCCCGCGCCAGGATCGCACGCAGATCTCGCGACAGGGCCCGCGCGTTGATCTGCTCGGGAGCGCGCGCCAGTGTGCCCGTGCACAGCTCGGTCAACAGCAATCCCAACTGGTACACATCGCTGGCAATCCCCAATGCCTGGCCTGCCAGTTGCTCCGGGCTCGCGTAGCGCCTGGTCATCGGGCTCGCCTCGGGCGCCGGCGCCACGGCTTCCTGGTCGAGCGGAGTGGCAATGCCGAAATCGAGCAGGAACCATCGCCCCTCGCGGTCGACCAGAACATTGCCGGGCTTGATGTCGCGGTGCAGCACCAGGCTGCGATGGGCCAGTCCCAGGGCTTCGAGCAAACCCAGAAAGCCCTCCAGCTTCTGTCGCAAACTGGCGCCCTGGGTTGCCGAAAGCAGGTCTTGGCCGTCGATGTAGTCCATCGCATACCAGAGCGACTCGCCATGCCGACCAAAATCGAGCAGACGCGCAATGTGCGGATGGTGCAGGCGCGCCAGCAACGCACGCTCGCGCAGAAATTGCTCCTGCCAGGTGGGCGCGAACAGCCCGCCTTGCAGCAGCTTGAGTGCCACTCGCTGGACCAGTTCCTGCTCGCGGCGTTCGGCCAGGTACACCGTTGCCATCCCGCCCTGGCCCAGCAGACGCACGATCTGAAACGGACCTACGAACTCGCCCGGCATCAGCAGCGCAGATGGCTCCGGCAACGCGCGTTCCCAGGGATATGGCCCTGAGCAGTCGCTCACCAAGGGGGCCAGCTGCAAGCGCTCGTCCGGCGAGAGATGCTGCAGCCAGTCCTCGCGGTCGGCCTCCGGCAGATCCCACCAGGCCTGAAACAAGGCCTTGAGTTGGGTGTAGGTCGGCATCGCTAGCGCAATCGCTGCGCCAGCCAGGCTCTGGCGAAGGCGAAGTCTCGATACACCGTGCGTTCATCGCGGTCTTGCAGCAGGGCGATATCGCGCATGGTGAGTCCCACGAAGAAGCGCAGTTCCAGCAGTTCGACCGCTTGCGGATCGAGGTGCGCCAGGACATCCATGGCTTCGCTCAGCGCTTCGATGTCGACATCCTCCGCCAGGGGCAGGCCGGCCAACTCGGTGAGTGCCACTCGCGTCGCACCGCCGCCGCGCTTGTCGCGCCTGCGAGCGCGTGCCCGGTCGAGCAGGATCTGTCGCATGGCCTTGGCCGCCGTGGCAAACAAGTGCTTGCTGTTCTGGATTCTTGCGCTGCCAGGCAGCAAACGCAGCATCAACTCGTGCACCAGTGCTGTGGCTTGCAGCGTGAGTTCTGCCGGATGCCGTCGCAGCTCGGCTCGTGCAACCAGACGCAGTTGATCGTAGACCAGCGGCAAGAACTGCTCCAGCGCTTCCGCGTCGCCCGCCTGCCAGCGACAAATCCAATCGGTGACGGCCGCACGCTCTGCTTCAGCTGCAGCGGGCAGTCTTGGGGCACTGCCTGTTTGCCGCTGCCGCATCGTTTGGATTCGTGCTCGCGAAAGATGGTGGCCGATGATAGGGCCATATTCTTCGCGCCATTGAACGGCAATCGACCGGCAAGGTGGCGCTGCCGGTCGCCGAGCGGCGACCTCGTTTGCACGCGCACGGTTCGCCTGTGTCTTCAGCGACATCGGCCCGGCGGCAAGGGTGAGCTCGCGTCTTCGAAACCGTGGTCGGAGATCAAGTCGCCGAGCATGGGGCTGAACTCGCTGACCCGGCCCGTTGCGTCCACGGCGACAGCCAACAAGGGCAGCAGGGAGCTGCCGTCAGCAGTGGCCAGCGTAAGGCTCTTGGGCAGCCCGGCGTCGGCAACCTCATAGCTGTCGCTGCCCAACAGCACGCCGCTGCTGCCACCACCGCAGGCGCCGCGATAGAACTCGATCGTCAGCGGGTAGGTCGAATTGGCGGGCAGTGAATCGACGTCGTACGTCAGCGTCACCGCGTTGCCGCCGCCGGGCAGAAATCCCGGTGGCAGCGTCAGCCGTGGGTAGTTTTGCAAACCGTTGCCGCCCAGGTCCGGATCGCCCGGATCATTTGGCGTCGGCCCCAACGCGCCGCCGCCGCTGACGTTGTCCAGGGCAATCGCGCCATTGCCAATGAAGCGATTGCGATGCGCAGCATTGGTACAGGAGTCGATCCGGACACCCGCCACCGGGCTGTAGGCGATCACATTCGACTCGCCGGGCAGGACACCCCCCAATTGCAGCGCGCATTGAGCGCCATCCAGGCGAATGTTCTCTAGCAATTGACTCGGACTGAAGGGATTGAGTCCGTTTGGAATGGCGCGTGCGCCGCTCCAGTCGGTACCCACGAAATTGCCCTGGAAACGCGTGGTGGCGCTGGCATCGGAGGCTTGCAGAGCCCAAAAGCCATTGCCGCTGATCACATTCCTGGCGCTGCTGTCGGCGCCACCAATACGCACCTGGGTCGATGCATTCAGGCTGATTCCAATGGCTCGTGGGCTGATGGCAGCCGCACCGGCGGCGTTGGTGCCGATCAAATTGCCCTCGATCCGGGTTCCATTGGAGACCGCGAAGAACGCCACACCGTAGGCGTCTGCCGAGAGCACATTGCGAGCATCCGGAGTCGTACCGCCAATCCGATACGGGCCACTGCCTTGCACGCGCACGCCGGTTTGCCCCAGATTGGCGGGATTGGCATCCGCGTTGCCGTCGATCGTCGTGCCCAGAAAGCACCCTTCGACCCGCTGCTCGGCGCCGCCGCCCAATTGGATTTGCGCAAAGAAACTGTGGATCGCCAAGCCGCGCACGACCAAGGGCAGCATGAAGGTGTTCGACAGGCCATCGATGCCGATGATGGCCATCCCCGTGGTGTTGCGCAGCTCGATCTTGAGTTGCGCATTGCTGCCGCCCTGATCCGGGGTATTGCTGTTGGGTACAGCCCCGGGTTGGCTGTAGCCGTCAATGACCAAGGCCTCGGAAATGGCGGGAAGCGCCGCGGAACTGACGTCAATCCGCCAGTGCTGGCTGGCGCTCTGATAGCCGGAGTCGCTGCTGGGAATGGCGAAACTGATGGTATCGCTCTCGCTGGTGCTGTTGGCTTGCACGATCGCGGCACGCAAGGAACCTGGACCAGAATCAGCGGTCGTGCTCACCACCAGGTTGGCGGCGGAAAGACTGCTCGCGGCGCAGAGCAGACAGAGACATGTCAGGGATTTCACGGCAAACGGACCTCGTTCCTTGCTGAAGATCCGCTGCATACGCCCTTTGCCGGGCAAAGCTGACTTGGCCCTTCGCCTGCGGGTGTGCTCTGGCGCGGAAAACGCCCGTGGTGGCCGACTCATTGTGGCAAGGGCGCGATCGTGCCCTGGATTGCGCCCAGGGCGGCGTTGAATCCGGTCGTCGCGCCCAAGGGTTCCAGGATCAAGGTCTGCCCGCTGCTGCTATCGATCACATAGACCCGACGGTCGCCGGGCCGATACACGGCGATGTCGTTCAGGACGTCGCCATCCAATTGGAACGACATGGGCTGGTCGGTGACCTCACTGCCCCATTGCGTGGGCGTGCTGTTCGGAAACAGAAACCAGCGGATATTGGCTTCAACGCCACGCGGGCGGGCCACCATCAAGCCAAGCTGGTTGCCGGCGCTGTTGTTGGTCCACCGCCCGAGCACCATGCGATCGCCAAGCTCACCCCAGGCAGCCGCGACCAGCGCACTGGCGAGTCCTTGATCCTCGACCACATATTGCACCTGTCGCATGACACCGCCGGTAGCCTCGGCATAGAGCGTGATTTCATCGACGCCGTTGAGATCCGTGTCCTGTCCCGCGCCAAAGCCGATATTGGCCGAGCTGAAGCCGGTGCCTGCCAACAATCGTGGATCGACCAGAAGATCCCGCAGCGCATCGTTGCTGCTGAATCGGATACGGACCAGCCAGCGCGACTGGCCATCCAGAAAGGCCACCGCAACATCGGTCGTGCCGTCGCCATCGTAGTCCCCGGGAACCACCCGATGTGGCGTGATCGTCCAATCACCCGCGAGCGCAATGGAGCGTGCGCCGGCACCCGTGGTGAAATTCACGGTGCCCGTGGAGGCATCCCAGAAACCGATATTGAGCCTGGAGCGCCCACCGAACCTGCCGACATAGACCGGATTGCTGCCCAGACCGAACTCAATGGGGCCAACATCCGGATTGATGAAGTCGCGAACATACCAGCGCAGTGGCGCAGCATTGCCAGAGCTGTTCACGACGGTCAGAGTACTTCTGGACATCGACTCGATCTGGTCGTTGAGCACCACATTGAGCGCTGGTGGCGTGCAGCGCGGGATCGGCGTAGCGGGTTCCTCAAGGCCGCTGGCAAAGATCTCTGCGCTGCGATCGGTGTCGATCACCAATTGCGCGTTGACGATGGCACCCGAGCCCGGATTGGCCGAAACCGTGCGCCCAACCCTGAGCGTAAGTGGCGCAGCGCGGTTGCTGTCAAACTCCAGATAGCGCGCCAGCAGATTCAGACACAGTCCCTGGTTGCCGAACTGATAGGCACGCACTGCTGTGGCAGGTACCAGGGGCCGGCCAACACTGCTGATGCCCCAGGTGGTGACAGCGGAATCGCTGATCACATAACGACCCGCCATGCCGATATTGGCGCTGCTGGACACGCCGCCGACTGGGCTCAGTGGCAGCTGCACGGCGCCTGATCCATCGACCAATGCAAAATCAAGCTCGCCGGCATTGCTGTAGTTGATCTGCATCTCCAACCTTGCCGCACGAATCTCGCCCGTCACTGCCGCCAGGTCAAAGCTCAGGTCACGACCGGTGCCGGTGATCGGGCCCGGGTTGGTGGCCTCCAAGACAATGCGTTGTGCCTGCGCAGGCACCGCTGCGGCGGCGATGAGGAAAGCGCAGAGACGGGACAGGAACAGCGGTGACACTGGCCTTCTGCAGAGCATGGCGAATCTTCTTTGGCTGCGAGGACCCTGGATACGCCCTTTCCGGCCAGAACCTGACAATGCCCACGTGCCGTCACTGCCTGAACAGGCTTGAGTCCTGGGGACGGCACTCAGCCATGTAGTCGCAGGCTCGCCGAGCGCTTCGATGGTCCGAATGACCGGACTCGATCAGCGCCCATACCAAATTCGCGCGCCAGATGAGACTTCGCCTCACCGGCCCCAACGCGCCGGCGCAGCTCCGCAGCTCGTTCCGGCAGCAACGACTTCTTGCGACCGCGGTAGGCGCCGCGCTGCTTGGCGAGGGCGATTCCTTCGCGTTGCCGTTCGCGGATCAGCGCCCGCTCAAACTCGGCAAACGCGCCCATGACCGACAGCATCAGATTCGCCATTGGCGAGTCTTCGCCGGTGAAGGTCAGGCTCTCCTTGATGAATTCGATGCGCACGCCGCGTTTGGTCAGCCGTTGCACGACGCGACGCAAGTCATCAAGGTTGCGCGCCAGACGATCCATGCTGTGCACGACGACGGTATCGCCCTCGCGCACGAAGTCGAGCAATGCGTCGAGCTCCGGACGCTGCGTGTCCTTGCCTGAGGCCTTGTCGGTGAACAGCCGATCGACGGCAACTTGATCTAGTTGTCGATCCGCATTCTGATCGAAGCTGCTGACCCGGACGTAGCCGATGCGTTGACCGTTCAAGAATGGCTTCCCCCAGACGAAGTGTCAGGGTGAACTCTGAGATCCTCTGGTCAGGATGTCAATCAAAGCCAAATGCGACTCTAATCTGACGCCTTGACGATCATTGCCTGACGTCTGGTTGGGGTATAGCTCATGCTGACAAAGCAAAGCTGTGCTCGATGCCGGCAATCGGCCCGCCAGCTGCTGCGACGGCGAGACCCGGTGGAGTAGTCAGCACGTCGCGCCGGTCTTCACGTGCTCGGTCCAGCCTCAGCGGGCTAAACCCAAGACTTGGTCGCCGCCGCCAAGACGCCATCGTTTGCCAAATTGTAATGCGTTTGGATGGCCAGCATTGCCTGAGCATCAATGTTTGGTGGCTCTCCACGTCACATTCACGACATCCTGTGGCTCGCAATCGCGAGGCACTCGGTTGCAAACGCAACACAATGTCGCTATCAAGCGTGCTCCGAATCACTTTGTGACATTTGGCCGCTCATGCTCCGATACGCTCTACTCAAGATTTCGATGGTGTTTCTGCTTGTAGGTGCGTTCGCACCAGCATTTGCCGCCGAACAGGCCCCTGTCGCCAGCGTTGGACGCTACACCGCGTCGAACATTGGCGCCCCGGTGCCAACGATCTGTTCCGGACCGAGGCCTGACGCCGCTTATACGATTCGGGATGCCCTTCCTGGTGCGTGGCGAAATCCTGAACGATTTGGAACAGGCTGGGACTTGCATCGTGATGACGAGCAGGGATCCCTGTCGGTGACCTGGTACACCTACGACGCTGCTCGCCGGCCAGTTTGGTATCGCTCGTCAGTCGCCCAGATGGACCCGCTGACACAGACTTGGCGAAGCGCCATCCAGCGCGTGAGCCTGGATCCGCGAACCGATCAGCGCGCCGCCGCGGTAGATGTCGGAGCGGTATCCATACGCTTCTTGCAGGATGAACCTGGAAAGCTCGCCATTCGCTGGGGCTTGAACGACGGATCGCTGCCTCCGATAGATGAGTGCCTGGTTGATGCTTTCGGCGAAGCGCGTGGTTCCCAATGGCGTGCGCAGAGATGGATCGACCCGAGCTCGCAGAAATTCGAGCTGATGGGAACTTCGCTCGACGAAGCAGGCTGGACTGGAAACCGATACACCGTACTTGGTTTCGACACCGCAGGCGCGCCAGTCTGGACCGTGGGCGTCCGTCCCCAGGGTGTTTCCTCGGGGAGTCCGGTCGGACTCGAGTACCGCTACTCAAACTATCCTGGCGGCGTGCCCTCGGCGATCTGCGCCCATTCGGGTTGCATCTCAGCAGCGCGGCCGGCTGGCGTCTTGACGCCACCTTCTCTATCGCAAACGCCAGAAACTGTCCTCAGTCTTGAGCTGAGTTCGGCAGAAGTCGACCAGCGGCTGGCATTGGCACAGAACGGTGCGGTGCAAGTCCTGAATGGGGCGCAAACGTCAGCAAACTTTGCCTTCCTCTCTGTAACTCCGTCGGGCAATTGCACCATCGGCAGTGGGCAAACCAGTTGCCTGAAAACACTCGCTTGGAGTACCAATTACACGTGGGTCTCTATCGTCAAGGTACGTACCGATACCAACCCGGCGCAAACAACCGTTTTGAGCAATGCTCAAACCGGTAGCAACTTCCTCGCGGCGCTGACCGCAGGTGTCTGGCAGTTTCAGATTCAACATCGAACTAGCGGTGTATCGTATTACTCAACCGCGTCGATTACGGTCGGCAACGGAACTCCCCCGCCTGGCGGATCGATCGGTTTTCAGCCGGCGCTAGCCTGCAGAAACTCCAGTGTGCCGGTATCCCCAGGAACAACCCCCGGCATCAGCGGTCGCTGGTGGAACTCTCAGCGCGACTCTACCGGCTGGGATCTGTTGTTCACCGAGCCTGAAGGCACCAATCCCCACGGCACCGTGACCGCCACCTGGTCTACCTTCGGCAGCAATGGCGAGCCGACATGGTTGGTTGCGCCGGTCATGCAGATCGAGACCACGGTCGAGTCAGGCTTGACCGTCAAGCGTGCTACAGGGGCTCTGCGGAAATTCATATGGAATTCTGCGACGCAGTCGGCATCATCGACCAGCGTTGGCCAGGTGGCGCTCAGCTTTGTGCCGGACGACGCGACCCGCGCGTCCCTCCGATGGAGTTGGAACGAAGCCCCAGCGCAAACCTACTACGATGAGTGCATATCCGAATATTCCCGCCAAGTAGCTGCGCGATCTACTAACGTCAATCAGGCCTACACGGGATCGTGGCAGGAAAGCGGGGTAGACGGTTTCGGATTCTCCGTTTACATGGCATCGCTGCCAGGATCGGCGCTACGCGAAGCGCAGACACTCAATATCTACGATACGGCTGGTCAACCACGCTGGGTTGTGAGCACGCTGGCCGATCCTACGGCGAGCGCTTCCGACATTCCTGTTTATTATACGCGATCACCGTTCAATAACAGCGTCCCGATCACCCCCTGTTCGGGTGCGGGTTGCCTGAATCTTGTCGATGTCGGTCGGTTGTCCAGGATATTTGATGCCAATGGTGCGACCGGTCAGGCAAAAGTCGATGTCAGCCATCTGAATAGTAATGTGACACTGAATTGGCATCGCCGCGAAATTTCATCAGGTGTTACGGCATTCGCGAACATCAACAAGATCGCGCGTACCAACGAAATCGTCGCCAATCGACAGATTTGCACGCTCTCCACTGGCCCCTGCGAGATTCTGATCAGCTGGACCGGCCCTCTTGCAGAGGCACGTGCCTATCGCGTTGACCTCGCAACGAACCAGTGGACCATGTTGGATAATCCCGCAGCAGGTGTCGGCAGCAGTACAGAGTCTTTTGTCGCGCCGGGACGCTATCGCTACTACTTGGCGATCCCCGGGGTTTCTGGCCTGCAGGTGTTGGCAAACAGTGCCGAAGTGGTCATCAATGGTCAGCTGCCTCCCAGCCAGATCACCGTCGACCGCACCAGTTGCACGCTCGGTGCATCGCCTTGCAATGTGCAGGTCAACTGGTCCACCAACGTCAACACCACCGCTCGCGCCTACCGTCGCCGGACTGATGGCCCCGGTGGCTCGGTAAAGTTGCCAGTCGAGAGCGCCATCGGCAACTACACCGACACCCTGACTGTTGCCGGAAGCTACGTCTACGAACTGAAGCAGACCGATAGCGCTACAGCAGCGAATCTGGCCGTATCACCGAGTGTTGTCGCCACGAGTTCAACGCCGACAGGCGAGGATTGGCTGGACACTGCGGTTGCAACACCGCCAACACCCACCAATGTCGTGGACCTGGCGTCGCCAGCGGGCTCGGTTGAAGTGGGTAGCACCGGTGGCGAGTTCCGGGTCAACGAAGGTGGCAACGCCACCTATCGAATCCCGATATACATCGCGCCGGCAACTGGAGGCGTGGCGCCGGAAGCCTCGCTTGAGTACTCCAGTGCGGGCGGCGACGGGTTGCTTGGCGTGGGCTTCAACCTCAGCGTTGGATCTGCCATCACGCGTTGTCGCAAGACGACAGAGAATGGCGACAGTCTAGCGGCTGCCAACGCGCAGACCAATGTGTTGTTCAACGATCAGGATGCTTATTGCCTGGACGGTCAGCGACTGATTCCGATGGGAGCGCTTGATGGCGGGACTGCGTACCGGACTGAGATTGATAGCTTGGCCAACGCGATTGCCTACAACCGCAGTGACGTTACGGGTGGTCCCGCGTATTGGAAGGTGTTTTCGAAGGATGGCACTGAGCGCATCTACGGATATCCCAACGGCAACTACCCCACCCAGTTCTCGCCTGCCGAGGTCGCATGTGTTGCCCCGCCAGCGGGTGTCGCCGGACTGACCGCCACCTGCAACGGGCGTGTGTACCGCAACAAGTTCGAGAATGGCAGTTGGGTTGCGGGCACCGAAGTCATGTCGTGGATGTTGTCGAAGATCCGCAGTCGCGACCCGATGCGTGGCGCTATCGAATTTGCCTACGAGACCGACCAGAGCAGCGGCGAGGCCTTGCTGCGTCAGGTTCTGTACTCGGGATCAGACCTTGGCGTGCGGCCGACTGCTGCGCTTCGCTTCTATTACATGGCGCGACCGAATCCCTCGGTCAGCTACATGGGTGGGGCAAGAATGCGTTCTTCGCAGATGCTGATCGGCGTGCAATCGTTCAATGCGGATGGCCAACTGGCGCGACGCTATGACCTTGATTACTGGCCAACGGACTTGGGTGTCGGCTCAGGTCGTCCCCGGCTCAAGTCAATTACGGAGAATAACGGCGCCGGCGTCAGCAATCCGCCTACGGTGTTCGATTGGTCGACCACCAACAATGACTTCGCGCCGTATTCGTTCGGCAGTGCGTTCACTTTCGAGAATCTGAACAACTTCAAATACGGCGACATCGATGGCGATGGTCGTCCTGAGATTGTGTTTGCAACCGGAAGCAACCAGTCACTGCTGGACCTCAAGATTGCGCGAGCCCAGATCAGCGCCTCGGGCATCAGTTTTAGCGTCATTTCCACGGGCCTTCAGGTCGACGACCGCAACGCTGATCGCGAACGTAGTTGGCAGATCTTTGACTACAATCAGGATGGTCGTGATGACCTGATGTTGGCGCAGTTCACCAGCACCTACAGCGGGCAGTGGCGAATCTTCCTTTCCAACGGCAGCAGCTTCAGCACCACGCCTCTGACTGCTCAGATTCCGTTCACTGCAACCAGCGAGGGTGAAGCGGAAGCGGTCACCGACTCCCAGATTGCCGACTTCGATGGCGATGGTTTGGTGGATTTCATAGCCCCGGCCTTGATCAGCGGGCAAGTGAAGTTGCAGATCCGCTTCGGTGTACGCGCGACGCAGGGCACCTTGTGCAATACGTCAATCAGCTCTGCGCCCTGTCCTTATGAGTTTGGCCCACCGCGAACCGTCGCTTTTGATCTTCCCGGCGGAGTCCAAATCACACTTCGTGGTCAGGACGTGGAACGCTATGAGGCATTCGATGCCAACGGCGACGGGCGTGCCGACCTGCGTCTCTCGGTCAGCTGTTCGAGTGCTTGCCTTGACAACGTATCGCGGTCCGCAGTTGTTGCCTCTACCTCCGCGGACTACGGTGTGGTTGCCTATGAGTCCATTCCCCTGATGGAAAGGGCAGACGGCGACGTGCCACCGAAAGGTGACGATGCCGACAACAGCAACAACGAATACTGGGTGCTCCTGACACATTCTGGTCTCGACGGCACTGGGGCCGAGGCCTTTCGCCTCTATCAGCAATGGAAGCACAACGGCGCCGGTGCCATCGTGTCGGGAGCTGATGAGAATTTCCGTGTAGCGGATATCAATGGTGACGGGCTCGCCGATGTCGTTTACGAGAAGAAGAACTCTGATGAATGGTATTTGCAGCTGAATCGTGGCGACGGGTTTCAGCCGGCCCGTTGTGCATTGGAAACTGGAGATGTGATCGGCAATGCGTCCGTCTGTCCTCGAGTAGACAACAGTGAAACCATCGTCCTTCAGGATTTCAACGGTGATGGCCGTCTCGATTTCTGGGTCGGACAGGAGGGTGGTGCCGATCAGATCTGTGCCGGGGGAAGCTCAACCAACCAGCGTTATGCGGTGAAACTGGGAAGCGAATCTGGCTTCTCCGGAAGCCCACTGTGTCCGGATAATCTAACTGCATTCGGTCAGGATTGGATCAGTGGAATGGCTGACCTCGATGGCGATGGGCAGATCGACGTTTGGGGATCAGATCGCCCGACCAGTTCTACATGCACCACGCCAGGGCAGTGTTACCGGGTAACGCGCCGCAGCACGCGGTGGCAGCCACGCGATGCGGTGACGCGGATCACTACCGGTCTTGGCGCACAAACCGAAGTTCGCTACGCGCCCTTGGGGTTCTCGACAGTCTACAAGCGTGACTATAACGCTCCATTCGTGACCGGTGTCGGTCGAGGGGCGCCCTTGTTTGACGTCCAGGGGCCGCAGTATGTAGTGCAGTTTGTGTCCAGCAGCGCGCCCAATATTGAAAGCCCAGCCGACCCCTGGGTACGTGTCGCCTATCGCTACGCCGGTGCCAAGGCCCAGGGTGGCGGCCGCGGATCACTGGGCATGCGTTCGGTGTGGTCGCTGGATCTGCAGACCAATATTGAGACGCAGACCGAGTATCTGCAGGCATGGCCGCTGACCGGCCGCGCCAAGGCCACCTACTCGCGCTATCTCGGCACTTCGGTGCCCAGCTTCTCCGCTTGCGGCGGCGGGCCCACGGTCAGCGCCAACGGTGACCTGTCAAGTTGCTTTGTGCGCGCACCTTATTGCGTGAACGGCAGTGGACAAGGCGACCCAAGGCTCGTTTGTGATGCCGCGCTTCCCTCGAGCGCCGTCGAAATGTCCAAGACCGTAGACGAATGGACGTTCCGGGCTCGTACCGGGCTCAGCACCTTGTCATCGTCGCCGGGTACGCTGCCAATCGCGCCGGCTAGCGTCTTTATCTATCAACGGGCTTCGAATAAGACGACCACGGATCTGCGCAGCGACAACCTGACTGCCTCACCTGAGCTCAAGTACGAGGAGACGGTTTTTGAGGGCCTGGATTCAGAGGGAGTGAACCAACCAGGCTATGACGGGAACGGAAACCTGCTGGGCTCGAGCGCCATCATTCGCGACATGCTCTATGTGGTACGCCAGCGGGCCCAGAGCAACTTTTCCTATGTGCCAGGTTCGCTTGGCGTGACCTGGGTGCCAGGGCTCCTCGGAACGTCCAAGGTCACTACCACCCGCAACGGCGCTCTCATGACTCGAGAGACCCATTTCGAATATGAAAGCTACGGTGCAGTCAAGGTGGAGCGCATTCAGCCGAATGGCAATTTCGACACCGAGCGTCTCAACGTGCACACCATTCGCGATGGTTACGGTGTCGCGATCGCCAAGGTCACCTGCAGTGCGCATTTTAGCGACAGCCAGTGCACCAACTGGATGGATCAATCAGGTACCAAGATACCGGCATCGGTGATTGCCGATCCACTCAACCCCTATCACATCCGACGCTATGAGGCCTCGGTCTACGACGCCACACGTCGTTTTGTCGATGCCAGCATCTCGCCGTTTGATTCTGGGTCCAGTGCCAACAGTCCCGCTAGCGCCGTCGCGGCTCTGACGGTCCTGGAGCGCAACCTTTACGGCGAGCCCACCCGCACCAGGGATGCTAACGACATTGTTACCCGCGCCCAGCACACTGCACTAGGCCGGCAGTATCACACCTACGTGGTCGGCAGCGGTGTCTCGGATTTCAGCCGCTACGACTGGTGCGTCCAGCCCACTGGCAGTGTGCCGGTCTCTACCGTGGTTTGCCCTGCAGGTGCGGTATACCGAGTGGAGAACACGCGCAGCGGTGCCCCGACAAGCCGCACCTATTTCGATCAACTCGGCCGCCAGATCCTGTCCGAGACGCAAGCCTATGCCGCCGGTCAGTGGAGTGCTGTTGCTACGGGTTATGATCGGCTCGGTCGCAGTATTCAGGCCAGCGAACCCTACTTCAGCAGTGGCGCCGATCGGCGTTTGTGCGGAAGCGTGCCGTGTACCCAGGTGCAGTACGACATTCTCGGACGCGCCACTCTGGAGATCCATCCAGACGACACGCCTTCTCGACCGGTTCGCACCAGCACGCTGTACTACACACGCAATTGTGCCTTTCAAGACAGCGTTTCCAGGTGCTTTGCCAAGCGCGTGACCAATGCCAAGAACCAGTCCACTTTCGAGAACACCTCCGTTCTCGGCGATCTGCTGTGGATCATTGATGCCAATGGCTTCGCAACCTACTTCGATCACGACGCCCACGGCAATCTCGCCAAGGTGACCCGGCAGCCCACAGACGGTGACAGCGCCGGGCAGACGATCGTCACGACTGCGGTATTCGACAACCTGGGCCGTAGAACCAGTCTCACTGACCCGGACATGGGTACCTGGAGCTACCTCTACAACGCCGCTGGCGAAGCGATCGCCGAGCTCAACGCCAATGGACAGTGCGTGACCTCTCGCTATGATGTGCGCGGCCGTCTGGTTGAGCGCGTCGACACTCGGTCGGCAACCTGCACCGGCAACGAGGAGAGCCGCAGTCAGTGGCAGTTTGATCTGGGCTCGCAGCAATATGGATTGCTGAATTCCGAATCGGAAAAGGTCGGCGCAATCACTCGAACCTCGCGCAGTCTCGAGTACGACTCACTGAAGCGTCCTGTGGGCACGGTCACGCAGATTGGTACGCGTGCGTACCGTCAGGAACAGAGCTATGACCAGCACAGCCGCTTGTTCCAGAGCCTGGACATGGTGTTTGTGCGCGGAGACGTCAATGCGGTCAGCGCCACCGTCGATCGCAAGGTAGGCGTGCAGTACAACTACAACGCCCAGGGCTATCAGCAGAGCATCGTTAACGCCCAGCTCCCCAGCGACGTGTTTTATGAGGTGCTTCAGACCAACGCTCGTGGCCAGGTGATTGAAGATCGCCGTGGTGGCAGTGCAGCGTTGGCGCGTACCCTGTACTTCGATGCCGCCACCGGTCGCCTGACCGGCATGCTCAGTGGTCCGGGTGGGTCCATCCAGAATCTGGACTACGGTCGCGACAACCCGTCCAACGGCTACGATGTACTCGGAAACCTGCAGTTCCGGGAAGACCGCCGCACCGGCTTGAAAGAGGCTTTCGGCTACGACAACCTCAATCGATTGACCTCGGCCACGGTGACGCTGAACGGACAGAATCCCGTCGCCCGAAACTTTGCCTATGACCAACTGGGCAATTTCATGAGCAAGGCGGATCTGGGATTCCGCAGCAGCAACTACAGCGGCGTCGTCCATAGCTGCCCGCGTGCCACGGTAGGCCCCAACATGGTCACCCGGGTGACCACCGCCAGCGGTAGCACCGTGTATTGCTATGACCAGAACGGCAATCAGATCAGCGCTGGCGATGGCAATCCCAACTCTACAGCGGCAGATCAGCGTTTGATCGAGTACGCCGTGCACGACAAGCCCTTGTCAGTGCGCACCACCGGTCCCAACGGCAGGCTGACCCGCTACCAGTACGGTCCCGGTCGCGAGATCGTCAAGCGCTTCGATGGCCCGAATGCAACGTCCACCGATACGGAAGTCGACTACGTCGGCGCTACGGAGGTCTACTACCGACCCGATCAGGGCACCACGACCGATCGCCGAGAGTACAAGCGCCACCTCGCCAACTATCTGGTGATCACGCTGAGCAGCGAGCGCCAGAGCGGCACCGTGGTGCGCAGCAGTACCCGCCACTATCGCTTTGAAGAGAAGCTCGGATCGCTCGACGTGCTGACCGACCGCAACGGCACCATCGTTCAGCGCATGAGCTTTGATGTCTGGGGCGAACGCCGTAACGAAAGCACCTGGGATGGATACTCCCAGGCGCAGATCGCCGCCTTCAACTCCAGCAACAGCCGCAAGGGTTACACCGGACACGAGCACATTGATCAGGCCAACCTGATTCACATGGGCGGCCGTGTCTACGATCCGCGCATCGGCCGCTTCCTGTCCGCCGACCCGCTGGTACAGGCGCCCAACAACACCCAGAGCTTCAACCGCTACAGCTATGTGATCAACAACCCGATGAATTATGTGGACCCATCCGGGTACTCATGGTTGTCGGATAACTGGCGCACGGTGGCGAGTATTGCGATCAGCTTCTACATGCCTGGAATGCTGACCTCGAACTTCGGCATCAAGACACTTGCCGCCAAAATTCTGGCAGGTATGGCCGCTGGCGCAGTGCAATCCGGGTCACTGAAGGGCGCCCTGATCGGCGGGTTCAGTGCAGGCATGTTTCATGGAATTGGCGCACACTTCGACGGAATCGCAGAAACAAACATGGCTCAAGGGCCAGTGCAGGGGGCCGTTCGTGGGACCGGTCTTACTGCCGGTCAGTTCGGCGCAAAGATTGCCGCGCATGCAACCGCTGGCGGCGTAATGGGGATGCTCCAGGGCGGCAAATTCGGGCATAGCTTCGCGAGCGCCGGTTTTGGCGAGGCGGTTAGCCCCGCCGTGATGCGCGCCGCTGGCAACTCATCTTCTCGTCGATTTATTACGGGAGTAATCGTGGGTGGAACCGCGTCGAAGATGGCCGGCGGAAAGTTTGCCAATGGAGCCCAGACTGCGGCATTCCAGTGGGCTTTTAACCACGGGACTGCCGCGGTAAAGCGTTATTCAGTAGCAGCAGGCGTTGCTCTGACGTCCGATATTGAAGGTAGTCTATCGACAATTGCTGATGCGTACTACGCTGCAACGTCAAGCGAGATTGTTGTTACATCGGGTACACGAACAGCGGAAAGCCAGGCAGGAGCGATGTATGATAAATTTCAGGCAGGTGGCGAAGGCGAAGTTAATCTTTACCGTGATACCGATTCGGCACAAGAAATCTACGACGTTTACAAGGCTGCAATTGATGCCGGTAGTGATCGGGCGACTGGCGTTAGTCAGATGACGGCCAAAATACAGAGTCAAATTGATGCGGGCACCTTTATATCAAAGCACTTAAAATCAGGAGCAGTCGACGTTCGTAGTAGAGATATGACTGATGATCAGAAAAAGGCATTTCGAACTGCGGCTGAGGCAACGGCGTCGTCTGTTTTGTTGGAGACAAGCCCCCCCCATTGGCATTTGCAGTTCTAACAGGAGTGAACATGAGAAGCGTATTATTGCCGTTTGCTTTGGCTGCTGTCAGCGTTGCTTGCACCGCCGAGACGACGGTCAAGCGAACTAACATCACCGCCTGCGAAGAGCCCGCGCGGACTATTTATCATGACCCGGAAATGTGGGTAAGCATATCGGTGCCGATCCCCGCTGCGAAATATGCAATGGTTTCCCATGAAGGGCGTGATATTTACTTGCAAGTACCTGGCCAAAATAATCCCACTCTGGAATTGTCCGAGCCCAATACTTTTGGCTTCCAGGTAGGCCTTCTTAAGGGTACGGAATGGACGAATGGAAATCCGGACGCGGTGATGGTGTTTGACGAGTCTGGAGAATATTTGTTCTATTTTGCGGACAATTTAGAAACAGAGCTTGATAATGCGGCCGGTTGCCGGCTTCGGCTGACTCTTTCCGATGCTCGTCAATAAGGATGATCCGCGTAGCAACAACAATGGACACGTATGGACGCCTCCGTCAAATCCCTGCTGACGGGCGGTTTTGATGTTGTGTGGTGGTCAAGTTATTTCGGACACGCCGATAGGTTCGTTTTATGCCGCCTGACGCTGTTCAAAAACGTTGGGCGACTGGTTGTTTAGCCTGGAGCTGAGCCGTCGATCATTGTAGAAATTGACGATGTAGTCGCTGACGTCGCGCTCTGCTTCGGCGGCGTTGGCGTAGTCGCGCTGCCAGACGCGCTCCATCTTGAGGTTCAGGAAGAAGCGTTCGGCCACCGCGTTGTCCCAGCAGTTCCCCACACGACTCATACTGCTGAGTGCGCCATGGCGGGCCAGGTGGTTGGCTACGGCGACCACCACGGTGTTGTGCTTCTTGTGCTTGTCGTCCAGCAGCCGCATGGCGAACTTGGAGATCGCGTCGTCGCGCGACCTGCAGTTTTGCACAACCGACTGGCCGCATTGAACCAGCAGCCATCGCAAACGCGTAAGGTGGGTTCTCGGGTAGGGTGGAACCCGCACGGCTCTATCGTGCGGATTCCACCGTTTACCGCGGATTGGGCTCGACCTGGCCTTGGCGCTTCGCCGGCGGTGGAATCCGCCTGTGGGGATTGGTCGCGAGGATCAGGAGCTTTGTGCTGGTCTAATAGTTTCGGACACCTCGATAGGTGCATTCCAGAGAAATCGAGGATGATCGATGAAAGACAAGCGACGAACGCGTAAGGTGGGTTCTCGGGTGGGATGGAAGCCGCGCGGCTTTATCGTGCGGTTTTCACGGCTTGTCGCGAATCGGCTTTCCCCATGCCTTGGTCGCCTCGCCGTCGGTAGCCTTCGCCTGCGCGGACAAGTCGCTTGGGCAACACAAAGGCGACGCGGGGATCCGCTTTGCGCTCGAGGTCCCCGCAAACCCCCGGGCCACGCTGGCTGTGCCCGTCTGACAGTGGCCAGTGAGACCGCGAGAGGCTGACGGCGTTGCGCGCTGCCTCTGCTGTGGCCGCTGCGCATCGTGCAAGGGCCGCTGGCAACGGGCAGGTGTCTGGCCCGGCTGAATGGGGTTCACATCGTACGCGGTATCAGGCTTCTTCCACCCAGGCCCTCGCTGGTGGATGACGGCCAGCGCGGCCGTCCTGGACAGCGGCATGGCGGGCATTCGCGGCAAACGAATTGGTCGATCAACACTGTCTGCGGGTGGGCCGCACTCTGTGCGCTAGCGCAATCACCCAAGCACAGGTTACGTTCGATGTCACTCTAGGCGCAGTTGTTGGCATGTGTAACCTAAAGATCTAGCGTCCGCATCCTGCCGTGCAGCCCGCTCCATTTGGGTCACTTCGACTGAGTTGGTGGTGCTGCCTGCATCCCGTATTGCCTTTCGAGTGGAAGTCCCATGATCCGATTACTGGCCGCACTGGCGTGCCTGCTGCTTGTCATGTTCAGAGGAGACTGGGACACCCACCTTGTAGGATCTTTCCTGCGAGTTCTGGTGTCGTTTTCGGACTGACAATCGACATCTATGGGGTTACCGTCCGGGGTAGCCCAAATTTTTGCATGCAGCTGCCTAAATATAGCGATAAAATATGTTATCGGCATAAGAACAACGCAGGAGTGGGGCGATGGGGCAGGGGACGGAACTGGTCGTGGGCGGGGAGGGTGGGGCGGTCTCGCTGCTGGGCGAGGCGCGCTTTCAGCAGCTGACGGCGGTGCCGGCGGAACTCGAATGGTTCGCCAACCTGGACAACCCGCGGACGCGGCGTGCCTACCAGGGCGATCTGAAGGAATTCATGGCCTTTGTCGGCATCGCGTCGCCGGAACAGTTCCGCGGCGTGACCCGGGCGCATGTGCTGGCCTGGCGTGAATCGTTGGAACAGCGTGGGCTGCATGGCGCCAGCATTCGCCGCAAGCTCGCCGCGCTCTCCTCTTTATACGAGTACCTGTGCGATCGGCAGGCGGTGACCCATAACCCAGTCAAAGGGGTGAAGCGGCCGGCGGTCGACACCTACGAGGGCAAGACACCGGCACTGGCCGATAGCCAGGCGCGCCAGCTGCTCGATGCGCCGGATGCGGCCACGCCGAAGGGCAAACGTGATCGGGCGATTCTCGCGGTGCTGCTTTATCACGGCGTGCGTCGCGCTGAGCTGTGCGCGCTGGATGTCGGTGATCTGCAGGAGCGCCGCGGCGTCAAGCATCTACGCATCCAGGGCAAGGGCGGCACGCTGCGCTATGTACCGCTGCATCCTTCCGCCGCCGCTCGGGTCGAGGACTATCTGGCGCTGGCCGGTCATGCCGGCGACAAGGGGAGGGCGCTGTTCCGGGCGCTGCGCAATGCGCGGGACGATGGTCGGCTGAGCGACAAAGGCGTCTACAGCAATGTGGTGCTGCACTACGGTCGGCCGCTCGGGTTCACCGATCTGCCGCTGTTCGGCCCGCACGCCATGCGCGCCACCGCCGCCACCAATGCCCTCGAACATGGCGCCGATATCGCCAAGGTCCAGGAATGGCTGGGCCACGCCAACATCCAGACGACTCGCATCTACGACCGGCGCCAGACCCGGCCGGAGGACTCGCCGACGTTCAAAGTGGCGTATTGAGGAAAGCGGAATGCCAGAGAGTCTCGGGCATCCGGTCGAGGCGGGCTCGCTTTGAATGCCGGGGATCTCCGTGATTGAGGGCAACCCTTTCTGCCTGCGCTCGCCACGTCTGCAAATGGCAGCAATCACCGCCGACTTGCGTATCTACGCTTACCTTCGGTAGCCAGATGCACTCATGTACGCCCATTTCCGTCGCCTACTGCTGTCCCTGATCGTCCTCTGGTCATGCGCATGGAACACCGAGGCCGCCGCCGCCCCGGACTATTGCGTCTCGACTCCCGCGGAGCTGCTCGATGCCCTGCATCAATGGGAGACACTCAACTTCGACGTGGTCATTGGTCTGCAACAAGGCACCTATGCGCTCGGCAGCACGATGTCGGGATTCTTCGACGGAGACGGCCGGACGGCGGGACTCAAGCTGCTGGGTGGGTACAACGCCGGCTGCACGGCGCGCACTGTCAACCCGACCAACACCGTGCTTGATGGGCTCAATCAGCCCGGCAGCTATCTGAATTTCCGCATGAATGCAGATGCTGTGTTCCTGCTGGAAGGCGTCACCCTGACTCGGTTCAACACCAACCAATTCGACGTGCTCTCGGTCGGCGCCGTCACCCACGGCGACGAGGGCATCTACGCGGTCAAGTACTGCCGCTTTCTCAACAACACCGGCGGTCAGAGCTTGATCCACATGTACGGGGCGCAGATGAAGGTCCTCAATAATCTGATTGCAAAGAACACGCTGACTGACACCTTCCATCCCGGCATGGTGCAACTCTTCTACGCCGACGGATTCGACTCCTTCGCCATCGTCAACAACAACACCATCGCCGACAACACCGGCGCGCCCGGCATCGTCGTCAACTCCATCACCGTCAACGGCGTTACCAGCAGCGACCGAACCAGCGAGATTGCCGACAACATCGTGGTCAACAACGCCGGCGCCGATATCGAACTGGGCACGTTCAGCACCGAAAACAACCTGCTGATCAAAGGCAACATCTACAACGTGGCGCACTATGCACTGCCGCTGGACAGCTCCAATCTCACCGTCAACCCGCAGTTCATCAACAGTGCCGCCAACAACTACGGTTTGGCAGTCGGCTCACCCGCCATCAACAGCGGCCTGCTCTACCAACTCTACGGCTTGCCGGCCCACGATCTCTTCAACGGCGTCCGCGTCATCGGCAGCCAGATCGACCGGGGTGCGATCGAATCCTCGCTCAACAATCTGACCACGGCCATCGTCACCAACACCGGCGACAACGGCAACAATTCCGCCCCTCTGGCGGGATCGCTGCGGGCAGCAATCCGGTCAGCCAATCTGGCCAGCGGCCCCTACCAGATCAACTTCTCGCTCAGTGGCGGTTGTCCGCACATCATCAACATGAGCACCGAAATGCTCGATGTCACCGGCCAGGTCACGATTGATGCCCGCACGCTGTCTGGCTGGACCGGCAACAGCGACTACGGCCGTTTTGATGCCAATCTCTGCCTCGTCGTGAACGGCAGCGGGGCCACGCCCTGGGCCTTTCACGTGCCTTCCGGTGCCAGCAATGCGCGGCTGACCGTGCACGGCATGATGTTCGCCGGCTTCACCGATGCAGCCATACGGTTGGATGGGGGCAGCGACCACCGCATCTCCGGCAATCAGTTTGGGGCCATTCCATTCACGTCGACCAATGCCTCGGCTGTGCGTGTCAGCAACAGCTCCGGCAGAGCAACCATCGGTGGATTCGACGACCCGACCGCGGTCAACCTGATCGCCGGCAGCTCGGCGCCGGGCATCTATCTGGACAACGCTGCTGGCGGCAATGTGCTCGGCAACAACATCATAGGCTTTCAGAGGAATGGCCTGGACCCGGCGAGCAACCAGATCGGCGTGTACCTGTTCAATTCGCCCAACAACTATCTGTTGTACAACTACATTGCGAACAGCAGCGCCACCGGCGTCACCATTTCCGGCGCCGCCTCCACAGGGAACATCCTGCAGTACAACCGCATCGGACAGGACTATACCGGGGGCTTGCCGGGCAACCAGGGCGCCGGGGTGGCCATCAATTTCGCGGCGCGAAACACCGCCATCGGCGCGCCGCTACTTGGCGACTACGGCGGCAATTTCATCGCTCGCAGTGTAGGTCCGGGCGTCTGGATATCGCCCAGTGGAGGCAACGGCAACCGCGTGCTGTCGAATGAGTTTCTTGATAACCAGAACGTGGACATTGACCTCGCCAGCGCGGGCCCCAGCAGCAATCAAGCCAGCAATCCCGCCGTGGGTCCGAATCAGCTGCAGAACTACCCCGTGCTGACCCAGGCCACACGCAGCAGCGGCGCCAACCCGAGCATCACGGTCAACGGCAACCTGAACAGTACACCCAATGCCAGCTTCCGCATCGACTATTACCTCGCAACCGCATGTGATGCGACCGCCCCGGGGCGGGGTCATGCCTATTCCCATCTGGGCTGGGTAAACGTCAATACCAACGGCAGCGGTAGCGCGATCATCGTCTCTACATTGACCGCGCCAGCCAATGTCGCCCTGAATAGGATCTCGGCGACAGCGACCAGCGCCAGCGGCGACACCTCGGAAGTAGGCAACTGCGTGACAGTCAATCAGGCAATCGTCACCAACGTGATCTTCAGCAACGGATTCGAGTAGTTGCGCCACGCGCCAGGCCGCGTGATCTTGGTGCGCTACGCAGATGACATCGTGCCGGACTTCTCGCACGAGCAGGACGCGAGACGGTTGGTGGTGGGGCTGGCCGAGCGAATGGCGGCGTTCGCGCTGTCACTGCATCCGACCAAGACCCATCTTCTGGAATTTGGATGCTGTACGACCAAGAACCGCGCGCTCGGACGACGTGCGTCGCTCAAGGTACAGGATCTCAACTTCATCTAGAGGGCCGCGTTTGTGAGGGCGCGGGTCGTCGGGGAGCGCTGCGCTCACCGGCCAGTCATGTGGCGAAGACCACACGGAACGTGACGTCCGTCCGCGACGACCTGTGCGAGTTGTCCGATCTCGGCCCAATACGGCGAGCGCCTGGTTCGAAGTCCGCCCTCGATTCATTTTGTTGCAAAGCTCGGAATTGAATCGGCATGCTCCGCGTATCAATGCCATGAACCCGGCTGAAGCCATCCCATGAAACATCGTCCTTGTTCGCCGTGCTTTTTCGGGAGCGCCAGGTTGAGACTGCTCCGACTTGCGGCTGTTTTCTCGCTGGTTTGCACCCAATCGGCGGCGGCTGTGCAATTTTCTACCGAACTGATTTCGGTAGGTGCGCCGAGCGATACTGCGGGTGCTACCAGCTACCCGCGCTCCCTCAGTGCCGCCAATGGCCGCTATCTGGCATTCACCAGCGCCGCTGCCGATCTGATCCCCGGTTTGCGGGACCAGAATCGGGACTTTGATGCCTTCGTGTTCGATCGGGATACGGACACAGTCTCGATGATATCGACCGTCCATGGCGCGCCAGACGTCGCCGGAAATGGCGCGTCTGCCCCTGTCGCGACCAGCGCAGATGGACGTTGGGTGCTATTCCACAGCCAGGCAACCAACCTGATCGCCGGTCTGAGCGACACCAACGGTGAATGGGATGTGTTCCTTCATGATCGTGTTGCTGGAACCACGCAACTGGTATCACGCGCGTCAACCGGCTCTCAGGCAGCGAATGATCGCTCCTTGGCGACTGCGCTCAGCGACGATGGCCGCTTTGTCGTCTATCGCAGTGAGGCCAGCGATCTGGTCGCCGGTGTAGTCGGGATCAAGGGTACGGAACACGCTTATCTCTACGACAGCGCAAGCCAGACTTCCGTGCTGGTGTCACGACAGCTGGGAAATCCCACGATCAGGGCGAACGCGCCAGCAAGCCCCATAGCGGTGAGCGCCGACGGACGGCATGTGCTGTTCAAGTCCCGGGCCAGCGACGTCGTTGCCGGCGTGGCTGATACCAACAATGCCGATGACGTCTTCCTCTTCGACATCCTTGCCGGCACCAGCTTGCTGGTGTCGCACGCGTGGCTTGATAAGAACTCCACGGCCAATGCGGCAACCGAATCGTTGAGCCTGAGTGATGACGGACGCTGGGTGCTGTTTCAGAGTCAGGCCAGCGACATCGCCGCAGCAGATCCGAATGGCTCGGGAACGGACGTTTTTCTTTGGGACAGGGATTCGCAGGCATCGACATTGATCTCGAAGTCCGCCGACTCCGCGACCACGACGGCCAACGCCAGTTCGCTTGCCAACTCGGCTTCGATGACTGGCGACGGTCGCCTGGTCGCTTTCGAGAGCTTGGCCACGAACCTGGTCGATGGACTGAACGACAGCAACCTGTCGGCCGATGTTTTCGTTTTTGACCGCGACAACGGCAGCATAGCCCTGGCCAGTCAAGCGCTGGGCATGCCTGGCGCCACTGCCAACGGCGGCTCACATCTGGTTGCCCTGAGTGGCGACGGACGCTCTGTGTTGGCCAACAGCAGCGCGACCGATCTGGTTGCTAACTTCATTGACAACAATAGCAGCGATGATCCTTATCTCATCGATCGCCAGACAGGCTCCGCCGTGCTGGTTGCGCCCCTGCCGGGGACGACTGCAAGCACCGGAAACGATCGGTCAACTGCACGAGGACTCAGTCACGATGGTGCTGTCGTGATGCTCAGCAGTCTGGCGACGAATCTCATTGCCAGTATCAATGATGGCAATGGTGCGGAAGACATCCTGCTCTACGAGCCAGTTGCCGGGCTCAGTCGATTGGTGTCCCGCGCATCGGGCATACCGGTGGCAGTGGGCCGCAATTCGCGGGTGGATGCGGTCAGCGATGACCGTCGCTGGGTACTCTTTTCAAGCGCCGCACCCAACATCGTCTCCGGTGTCGTCGACAGCAATGAAGGGCAAGACCTGTTCCTGCGAGACCGTGTGCTCGGGGCCACCCAACTGGTGACCCATCGCTGGAATCATCCGCGGCGCACCGCGGATTCGGCGCCATCCGGGGCCAGGACAAGCGCAGACGGGCGCTGGGTGCTCTACCAAAGCAACGCCAGCGATCTGGTTGAAGGATTCATCGACAACAACCTGACTCAGGACGACATCTTCCTGTTCGATCGCGACCAAAGTGCATCTACGCTGATCTCGAATGTTCCCGGATCGCCACAAACCTCTGCCAACGGCCACTCTGTGAATGCCGAGATGAGTGCAGATGCACGCTGGATCAGCTTCTCCAGCACCGCCCGGGATCTGGTGCCAGGAATGGTCGACATGAATGGCGAAGGCTATGACGTCTACTTGCGCGATCGACTCGGCACCGGCGCGACGCTGGTCAGTCACGCCAGCTCATCGCCCGTTGTTGGTGCCAATGGATATAGCTATCTGGCGGCCATCAGTCCCGACGGCCGCCACCTGTTGTTGGGCAGCTGGGCGACAGATCTCATTGCGGGCCATTCCGACAGCAATACGGAAAGCGATGTCTACGTCTACGACCGAGTCACCGATAGCGTCTCGCTGATATCACATGCCGCAGGATTTCCCGGCACGGCAGCCAATGGTCGCAGTATACCGGCGGCAATGACCAGCGACGGGTGTCAGGTGCTGTTCGCCAGCACGGCCACGGACCTGGTCGCTGGTATCGTCGACAACCATTTTGAGCTGGATGTTTTCATTCACGACTGCAACACCGGCGTTACCACACTGGTTTCGACCTCTGCGACGAACCCCGGCACTGCCGCGAACGCCGCGTCCATTCCCTTGGGCATGAGCGAGGATGGCCAGCGCATCGCCTTCATCAGCAGGGCTACCGATCTGGTGGACGGTGTCAGCGATGCCAACAACGCGGACGACATCTTCCTTCTTGATCGCGCCAGCAAGACGGTGAGCGTCGTGAGCGCCGCAGCCGGCGTGGCATCGGCGACGGCCAACTTTGGTTCGCTGGGTGGTTCTATCAGTGGTGACGGCCTTTGGGTGGCATTCGACAGCATGGCGACCAATCTGGTCCCGGAACAAGTTGACAGCAACGGCACCGGGATAGATACGTTTCTGTGGGATGCCAGCACAGGTACCGTCAGTCTGTTGTCGCATGTCAGCGGTCAGCCCAACGTGACTGTTGGACAACATTCGACCAAAGCGAGGATCACCCGCGACGGACGCGCAGTGACTTTCAGCGCCGCCGCAGCTGATCTGGTTCCAGGAGTCGCCCATGCAGATTCTGGCCCGAATGTCTTCTTGATCGAACGACTTGCACCCGACCCGACATCCGTGTTCCAGGACGGATTTGAGTAGAGGACCCCTGGACGAGAGATACTGCCCACGGTTGTGTTGCGGAGTGTAAAGTGCACGCTTCGCCAACGGCCATTACCTCCCATGCGTCTGTTGACTTGTCTGCTTGGATGGTTCCTTGCTGGATCACTATCGGCCCAGGTCATGCCGATCTGGTCCTCACCAGAATCGGAAGCAGTTCCGTTCGACGCGAGCTACTCGCGCGCTCACCACATCCTGCTGGAGGACGGCAGTGCCTTTATGGTCGCCGCTGAATCCACTCGTTCCGGCCTCGCCGGCACGTTGCGACTGGCTGCCGATGGCAGCGCTGCACCCGGGCAATTCGGCTACTCGTCCGGGGCCTTCGGTCGCCTGTCTCCAGAGCTAGTACTGGCCACGCAGGGCGATCGGGTACTGTTGACGATGAGCGAACGCGAATTCGAGCGCTCGCTGGTGGCGATGGTGAATTTGGCGGGGCAGGTCTTGTGGGTACGACCGCGCTACGGGAGTCAGGCGCGCTTTCTGGCGAATGGCGACGTGTTGCTCGTGGCGGGAAGCGAGCTGATGCGCCTGCGCGGCAATGACGGCGACCTCGTGTGGCTGCGAAACCTGCTCGACTTGCGCCCAAATCCGGTGGCGGTCAGTGTCCAATTGCCAGCTCGGATCGAGACCGCCATTAGGCTGTCGCTGTCCTATCGCGAGCTCTCGGGTGCCGGGGGCGAGGGTTTTCCCGACCCGCTTCTCGTGTCACTGGACGCCGCGACCGGCAGCCTGCAATGGCAACTGCATCGCGATTCCTCGCCTTCGAGGGTGTTTGAAGCTTGCCCGCCAGTGAGCCTTGGTGCCGACAGCGTGCATGCTTTTTTTGAACTCGCGGGCGGCCAGGCCGATGTGGTGTTTGAACGCCGCAGTGGCGCAAGCGGTGCGCGCTTGTGGGCCACGCGGGTGTCGGCCGTGGATTACAGTGATGGGCCCTGCGGATTTGTGGCCACCAGCGCAGTTCTGGCGCTGTCCTCGCGTGATGAATTCGGGCAATCCACACTGGTCGCACTGAATCATGCTGGGACGGTGCAGTGGCGAACCCAGCTGCCCACGGCCCAGCCGGCCAAGCTGAGGCCCGCCGAGGACGGCGCTGTGTTGGTAGCCAGCCAACAGCTGCTGGGTGGCAGTAACGTCACGGTGGTCGAGCGCCGCAGCAGTAGTGACGGGAGCATTGACTGGATGCAAGCCATTCCAGCCAGCTCAGTCGATTTGCGGGTGGTCAATGGCGAGCTGCGCATTGCCTGGTCCACGAGCGGCAATGCCTCGGAGCTGCATCTTCAACGCCGTGCTAGTGCGACGGGAGCCCTCGTGGAAGCGCATGTGGCGCTGGCCAAGGGCCTGGTCTTGCGCCAGGAAGACGTCGAGTTCATCGACGGCATTCCTTTCGCAGCGATGATCGGTCTCGACACCGATCTCCGCGGGGTCAACATTCGACGTCTGGATCCGGAGAGTGGCGCTGTGGTCTGGTCGCAAGGCCTGCAACTGGCGGAGACCCCGCTTCGGCTGCTGAGTGCTTCGCTGATAGCAGGTTCCCCTGAGCATCTGGTCTTGATCGCAACTTACGACTCGGTGGCGATGCAGACTGCCGAGTTGCGGGAGGCCCTGCTCTACATCCGCCGCAGCGATGGTGAGCTGGTCTGGCAACGAGCGCACCGGTTGGGTACGGATTGGCGGACGGTGGGCAGCGACGGAAGCGTGTACCTCCGCGCAAGTGAATGCCTGAGTCCGCCGGAGTGCCTGCAAGCGGTGCCGCTGCAGCGGCATTACGCGGCGGGCGACGGTCACCTGCTGTGGTCTCGCCAGCTGGACGTCTATCCCCTGGCGGCAAACGACAGCGCCTTGATCGTCTGGCGCAGCGGACCCTTCAGTCAGTTGCAGGCCTTGGATGCCGATAGTGGGGCTGATCTCTGGCAACAATCGCTGCCGGCGAACTCGACCCTGCCGGCAGCCATCGCGCTGGCCAATGGCGATGTTTTCTCCATCAGACAGTTCAGTGTCTCGGGCTTGTTGAAATCGGAGATCGATCGCCGCGAGGCCGGCACCGGATTGCCGCTGTGGATCACGCGGCCGGGCCCCGCAAACGATGTCGTGCGCACGCCGGTCTTTGCGGCGCTGCCCGGCGGCGACCTCCTGTTCACGGCTCGGACATACAGTTTCGACCCCAATCTGTCGAACGCGTCGCGGCCTCTTTGGGCGCGCATCGATGCGGGCTCCGGGCAGATCGAGTGGATCCACAGCCCGCTGCCAACGCGCGATCGCTGGATGAGCGTGCGCCCCATCGCCGGCGCGACGCCCAGCAAGAAATGGGCGCGCAGCCTGCGCTACCTCGACGACTCAGATGGCCGCTACGACGAGCGCTATGCGCTGACTCAGATTGATCTGGCTGACGGCAGCCTTTCGCCGGAACACTTGTATGTGCAGGAGCTCGATCTGCCGCTGTCTTCCCCCGGGCGAAGTCTCGTCAGTGTGACCGGCGTGGCGGGGGACGGTACGGTGCAGGTCGAGAATCGCAGCGTGAATGCTGCCGGCCTGTCGCCCCCGCGGCTGCAGCGCTGGCCTGCAGTGGGCGCGGACTCGGGTGACATCGTACTGCGCCACCTGGGTGATGCCGATCCCATCACCGCGCTTGGCCCATCAACGCTGGTAGAATTCGAGCTGGCGAACACGTCAACAAGCGCGGTGCCCGGCGTGGTTGTGGGATTCAGCTCGCCGGACGATGGTCTGAAGGCGCAGATACGTAGCTGCCAGGTGATCGCCGGCGCCGGGCTATGCCCGACGGTACTCGGCGGTTCACTCGATCAGGTGCTCGATCTCGGCCCGAACGCCGTTATGCATCTGGTCTACGAAGTCCACGACCCCGGATTCACACCCCGGCAGGTGCGAAGCATTTTCGCTGCCCGTGGCGTCTTTCGCGCCGATCCGCCATACGCCTTTGGCGACACCGACCTCGGCAACAACATGGAAGTCATCATCGTGGCCACCGGAGGCATGTCGAACGGATTCGAGTAGCAGGCCAGCGGCGGCACACCGCATAGATTGACATAGGCTGAGTTAGGCGCTCGGCTGATCGCTTCCAGCAGCGATAGCCACTTTGCGTCGGGTGCATCTGTGACCGGCGTTGCCGAAGCGTCACGCGTAGACCAACACGCCGCGGTTTGCATTCAGCGGTTTGATGTAGCAACATAACTACATCGATGCTCGCGAGGTGCAGCCATGACCATCACCACGTTTTCCAGCCGTCAATTCAATCAGGATGCCAGTAAGGCCAAGAACGCGGCCAAGGACGGTCCGGTCTTCATCACCGATCGTGGGCGTCCGGCGCACGTGTTGCTGACCATCGATGCATACTGGCGGCTGGCCGGCGGCACGACCAGCATCATCGATCTGCTGGCTCTGCCGGGCGCCGAGACGATTGAGTTCGACGCGCCGCGCTTGAACATCCGGACACATCCTGCGGACTTGTCCTGATGTTCATTCTGGATACCAACGTGGTCTCGGAACTGCGCAAGGCAAAGGCAGGTCGGGCCGACCGCAACGTCACGGCCTGGGCGGCCGGCGTGCTGCCGGCCAGCCTCTTTGTATCCGCGATTACGATCCTGGAATTGGAGACCGGTGTGTTGCTGGTCGAGCGGCGTGATCCCGATCAGGGGGCTGTATTGCGTGCCTGGCTTGAGGGGCAGGTGCTGCCGGCATTTGCTGGCCGAGTGCTTGCCGTGGATCTCGCGGTCGCACAGCGATGCGCCAAACTCCATGTGCCCGATCCACGCGCAGAGCGCGACGCACTCATCGCAGCAACGGCAATAGTGCACGGTATGACCGTAGTCACGCGAAATGTGGCGGACTTTGAGCCAACCGGGGCCGCAATCATGAATCCATGGCAAGATCCGGTGGAGGGGGGATGAGCCCGAGTAGGGCGGATTCTCGTTATCTGACGACCGACTGTTGCGATTCGAATTTGGTAACGTATTGACATAAGATTGATTGGGCGCATTGGCACGGAACGGGATGGGTCCGTAGTACGCAGGTTCCCGGCCCAAGCCGCGACGCTCAGAAGCGCCCGCCGGTCATGTCGAAGACGCTGTTGCGCAGTGCGACGAGTTTGGGCCCGAAATCGTGGAGCAGCTTGTCGCGGGTCACGGCGGAAACGCGGCCGCTACAATTGAAGGCGAGGATGCGACTGCGGTCGGCGGAGATCATGGGCACGCCGACGGCGAAGACGTCGGGGTTCCAGTCGCCCAGCGAGAAACAGAAGCCGTAGTTTTCGTAGTCCTGGCGGGCTCGCAGGATGCCGGCGCGGATCTTCGGCCATTGTTCGGGGGCACACTCCTGCTCGATGTCGGCCAGATGGCGGTCGAACACGGCTTGCGGCCGGGCCGCCAGATCGGCGCGGCCGAGGGCGGTCGAGCCGTGCGGCACGCGGGCGCCGGGATCGAGTTTGAGGTGGAAGGTCTCGTCGCCCTGAAACACCTCCAGCAGCACCATGCGCCGGCCATCGGCCGCACCCAGCATCACGGCCGCCTTGGTGTATTCGGCCAGTTCGCGCATCAGTGGACGGGCCACGCTGACCACATCGTGGCTGCGGACGAAAGCGTGGCTGAGCGACAGCACGGCCGGTCCCAGCGCGTACTTTTCCAGGCTGGGCGCGTACTGCAGATAGCCGAGCGCAGCCAGCGTGAAGGTCAGGCGTGACACCGTTGGTTTGGGCAGCCCGGTGCGGCGCACGATGTCCTGGTTGCCGAGGTGGGCGTCGCCGTGCTCGAAGCAACGCAGGATGGAAAAGGCGCGGCCGACGGCGTTGACGAACTGCGGGTGACTGGCATCGATCGGTCCCTCGAAGCTGTCGGCACTGCGGCGCGGCTTGCCCATGCTGATCTCCGGCTCAGTGCGCCGGCGCGCTGACGGCATGCCTTGCCAGTTCCAGCTTGGCGATCATGTCGCGATGAACCTCGTCGGGGCCATCGGCCAGGCGCAGCGTGCGCACCATGGCGTAGGCGTGCGCCAGCGGGAAGTCGCCGCTGACACCGGCGCCGCCGTGAGCCTGGATGGCCCAATCGATGATCTGACAAGCCATGTTCGGTGCCACCACCTTGATCATCGCGATCTCGCTGCGGGCCGCCTTGTTGCCCACCTTGTCCATCATGTCGGCGGCCTTCAGCGTCAGCAATCGAGCTTGCTCGATCATGCAGCGGGCCTCGGCGATGCGTTCGTGCCAGACCGAGAACTCGCTGATCTTGCGGCCGAACGCGACCCGCGTGGTGATCCGCTGGCACAGCGCTTCGAGGGCGCGCTCGGCAACACCGATGGTGCGCATGCAATGGTGGATGCGGCCGGGGCCGAGGCGGCCCTGGGCGATCTCGAAGCCCCGACCTTCGCCCAGCAGGATGTTCTCCGCCGGCACCCGCACATCAGTCAGGCGGATATCCATATGGCCGTGCGGAGCTTCGTCGTAACCGAAGACCGTGACCGGACGGATCACCTCGATGCCGGGGGCGTCGGCCGGCACCAGGATCATCGACTGCTGTCGATGCCTGGATTCGTTGGGATCGGTCTTGCCCATGACGATGTAGACCGCGCAGCGCGGATCGCCAGCGCCGGACGAATACCATTTGCGTCCGTTGATGACGTACTCGTCGCCCTCGCGGCGTATCGAACACTCGATGTTGGTGGCGTCGGATGAGGCCACCGCCGGCTCGGTCATCAGGAAGGCGGAACGGATCTGACCGGCCAGCAGCGGTTCCAGCCAGCGGTCTTTCTGGGCCTCGGTGCCGTAGCGTTCGAGCACTTCCATGTTGCCGGTGTCCGGCGCGCTGCAGTTGAAGATCTCCGGCGCCCACAGGGTGCGGCCCATGATCTCGCACAGCGGTGCGTATTCCAGATTCGACAGCCCCTGCGGGGCCCGTTCGGACTTCGGCAGGAACAGATTCCACAGACCCTGGGCGCGGGCCTTGGCCTTGAGGTCCTCAAACAGGCTGATCGGCGTCCACGCCCTGCCCTGGCGCCGGTTCTCCAGGATTTCCTGCTCGACCTGGTCCTCCAGTGGCAGGATGTCTCGGGCATAGAAGTCCTGAACCTGTTTGCGCAGTTCTTCGACCTTGGGCGTGTAGGAAAAGTCCATCAGCGGATCCCCTGTGGGCTAAGACTGTTCTGTATTGTGGAACACTGGTCCACATAATGACGAATCGTAGGCGCCTGGGTGCGTCTACGCAAGCGACATTGCGAGCCCGTACAAAGTGGTAAAAAGTCAACCGAGCAGATGGCGAATGCTTGAACGGAATGGCGCGTCGACGTAGAGTGGACTCATGATGCAAAATCATGGTCCGGGATACGGAACATGAAGCGCGATGATCGGGCTGCATCCTGTGTGATTGCAGGACAGCTGTTTCGGCCCGACACTGCCCACGGCTCATGAACTGGCGTCTTTGCGAGCGCAGCGAAGCAATCCAGACGCAGAGTCACAGGAGCACTGGATTGCTTCGTCGCTGCGCTCCTCGCAATGACGCGGCAATAGACCTCTTTCCCCAAACAAGAGCCGCCCAAACCATGACCAACGCACGAAAACTCTTCGATCTCGACGGCCGCACGGCTTTGATTACCGGCGGGTCACGCGGTCTGGGGCTGCAGATGGCCGAGGCTTTGGGTGACTTCGGGGCACGTCTGATGCTCTCGGCGCGCAAAGCCGATGAGCTGGAGGCGGCGCGCACGCACTTGCAGGCTCGGGGTATCAAAGTGGATATCTTTGCGGCTGATGCTGGCCAGGAGCAAGGCATCCAGACGCTGGCCGACGCCGCCATGGGCACGCTCGGACAGGTCGACATCCTGATCAACAATGCCGGTGCCAGCTGGGGCGCGGCGGCCGAGGATTACCCTATCGAGGCCTGGGACAAGGTCTTCAATCTCAACATGCGCAGCGTGTTCCTGCTGACCCAGGCCATCGGCAAGCGCTCGATGCTGCCGCGCAAGTATGGGCGAATCATCAATATCGCTTCAGTGGCTGGCCTGGCTGGCAACCCGCCGGGGTCGATGAAGACCATCGCCTACAACAGTTCCAAGGCCGCAGTGATCAATTTCACCCGTGCGCTGGCCAGCGAATGGGGTATCCATGGCATCACCGTCAATGCGTTGGCACCGGGCTTCTTTCCAACGCGCATGTCGAAGGGGCTGATCAGTGCGATCGGCGAGCAGGCGATGGCGGCCCAGGCTCCGCTGAATCGACTCGGCGACGACGAAGACCTCAAGGGCGCCACGCTGCTGTTTGCCTCCGACGCCGGCAAGCACATCACCGGCCAGGTGCTGGCGGTCGATGGCGGCGTGTCTGCGGTATGAGCGCCGTGGGCTCACGCGGCCAAGTGGCGGTCATCTCCACCGCCGGCGCCACGAACGGCTGACCTCTGCGCAGACCGCGACAAGCTGAGACAATGAGACCCCGTCGATTCATGGTCAATCGTTGTCGTGCCCAGTCCAAAGACCCTGATCAACGCCTTGCAGGCGCATTGGGAAGCCGTGGAGCATCTGGTGGTGCTGGCTCGGGAGCATTCGGCCTTCTCGCCTGAGCAGGTGCTGGCGATCCTCGCGCGCACGGGCGCCGAGCGATCGCTGGAGGCGCGAGAGGCCGTGCTGCGGCAGATGATCGGGGCTGATCTGCTGCAGGCGCTGCCGCGTGACACCCTGCTGCAGTTGCATCCGCTGGTACTGGATTTCGTGCGCGGGCTGACGCGCGAGCACGAACTCGGTCTGTCCGAAGTGCTGAAGGCGCGGGTGCAGGCCATCACCCAGGCCAGCGCGCGGCTGCTCAAGGGCCTGCAGGCACGCGATTTCGATCAGCTGCGGCAGGCTGGGTTTCAGCTTTCCGAGCTGTTTCGGCAGATCGCCCAGCAGCTGGATCAGGATCGTCACGCCATCCTGGACATCGCCGAACGCGCCAAGGCCGCAGACGCCAATCTGCCCATCGCCCGGCGCTATCGGGAGGTGCTGGAAGCCTTCGATCGTTATGTGGAACCCATGGCCGAGATGATGGACACCGGCCCCGGCGGCACTTTCTACCGGCATCTGGAAGCGGCCGAGCAGGCGCTCGATCATGCCGTGGAAACGCTGACGGTTCAGGGCGGGCTCTACGGTGATCGCCAGAATCTGCGCCACGTGGCCTTTCGGGCCAAGGAGTTGCGCCGGCTGGGGCGCGAGGTGCTCAAGCAGTGCTCGGACACACTGCTGCCCTTGCGCGAGGAGATCCGCCAGCACGACAGCCTGTCCGGCGCCATCAGCCAGTTGCTGGGCCGGGTGCGCAGGCGTGGCCTCGCCGCCACCTTGCGTGCTCGCGACCTGCCGCGCTGGCGCCGCGATCAGCCGCGGCGTATCAGTGTCGGCCCCGCAGTAGGCGCGTGGATGGCGCAGGCGCTTGACTATCAGCCGCCGACGCTGACGTTTCCCGATGACGCAGCGGTCGCCGCCACCTTCGATCTGGAGCATGTCGACGAGGCGGCGCTGCTGGCGGAACTGCAGTCGGTGCTGCCGGTGGACGATCTGCTCGTCTGGGTGCAGCAGCGCTATCCGGATTACAGCGACAGCACCGTGCTGCGGCTTTATCACGCGCTTCTGGCACAGCACACCTGGCAACTGAGCATCGCTGATTCCAGCTGCCGACGCGATTTGCAGCGATTGCGGGTGACCTATCATGCCCACGCCGTGATCGCCGACGGGACATGAGTGCTGCCTTGAACCTCAATCTGGAACGCCTTGGTGCCCTCGCCGAGCTGTTCGCCGCTCTGAACGCCGGGCGCCATCTGAACCGGCTGCACGACCTGGCCCTGTGGACCGAGCTGGAACGGGAGCGCGATGCCTACGAGCTGCTGTTCGCGCGCCTGGGCTTTGATCTGCGCATCGACGATCGCGGCTTTGCCTGGTTCCATTTCGAGGACAGCAGCAGCGCCATGTCCAAGGCCACCCGGCATCTGGCGCTGTTGTTGCTGTTGATCTTCGAGCATCAGGCCGACGCCGGGCGTCATCTGGGTCGCTTTGGCGACTGGCGCATCGACCGGGCACTGTTGACGGAGTTGATCGAGAAGCACCAGCTGCTGCTCGAAGCCGAAGCCCTGGCTGATCCGGACGCGCTGATGGCGATCATGCGCAGCGCTGCCAACTACGGCTTTGCCGAGGCCGATGGTCAGACCTGGCGATTGTTGCCCGCGGTATACCGTTATCTCGACCGCTTCGAGGCGCTGACGCGCAGCGACGACGAGCTTGACGACGGGGCTGCAGACTCATCGGAAGGAGATAATCCGTGAAACCGACGGTCCGTCTTTCGATGCATCAGCGCGAGTCCGCTGTGTCGGCTCGACTCTGCGCACGGGCCTTGAACCGGCGTCATTGCGAGCGCAGCGAAGCAATCCAGATGCACGACCGCAAATCCCTGGTTTGCTTCGTCGCTGCGCTCCTCGCAATGACGCCGGTTCAAGGCCCGCGTGCAGTTCCGGGCCGAAGCGAGTGGCGCACCATGACGCCTCGCACAGCCCCCACCGAGTTCCCGGCCGATTCAGGCGGCGGCTCATGAACCCCTATGGCTTCAAGCGCCTGGCCTTGCTCGGCAGCGCCGGCTATCGACGCGCGGAACTGCCGCTGGACGCGGCGGTGTCGCTGATCGCGCCGAACAATGCCGGCAAGACCAGTCTGATCAACGCTCTGCAGTTCCTGCTGATCGTCGACCGCCGGCAGATGGACTTTGGCGCCCACGATCTGGAAACCAGCCGGCGCTTCTATTTTCCCAACAACAGCGCTTACGTCCTGCTGGAAGTGGCCCTGCCGCACGGCAGCGTGGTGCTCGGTTGTGTGGGCAAGGGCGTAGGCCACGAATACAGCTATTTCGCCTACCGCGGGCAGCTCGATCTGGAGGACTATCGCTCGCCCGGAGGCGCTCAGGTGGCGCAGCCGCAGCTGCACGCGCACATGGCGCAGCGGGGGAAACTGGTGCACAGCTACAGCACCCGCGAGTTCACCGAGGCCATCTTCGGCAGCCGCCGCCGCGCCAGCGACAATGAACCGGACATCACCCTGTTCAAGCTGGACCATCCCAGCCAGGCGGAAGCCTATCGCCGGGTCCTGACGCGCACGCTGCGGCTGGACCGATTGCGCTCGGCCGAGGTCAAGGATTATCTGCTGACCATCTTCCGGCGTGATCTTCCCGATTCGAACATCGACTTCAAGGCCGAATGGGACAAGGCCTTTGCCGAGGTCAATGCCGATCGCGCTCAGTATGAGGCGGCGCTGCGCCAGCGTGGGCAGATCGAAACCATGGAGCAGCTGCAGGGCAAGCGCCTGACCCTGCGTGGCAAGCTGCTGGTTCAGCGGCCGCAACTCGATGCCCTGCTGGCCGACTGGCAGGCGCACTTTGAGCAGTCCGAGAGTGCCTTGGCCGAGCGAATCCAGGCGGTCGAGAACGAGCTGGACGAGCAGCTGTCACGGGTGCAGGCCTTGTCGGAGAATCGCGCCGACCTGGCACGTCAGCAGGCCGAGGCCAATCAACGCCAGCAGCGTTGTCTGGATCTGGAGACTGAATTTGCGCTGCTCAGCGGCCGCGCCGATCTGGAATCGGCGCTGCGGCTGGCGCAAGACCGGTTGGACCAGCAGACCGCGCGTCTGCATAGCGCCGGTAGCCGCAGCGCGGCCGCGATCAGCCGTGAAATCGAGGCGGCGCTGCGCGAGCAGGAGCAGCTACGGCGTACGCAGGCGCACCTCTCGCACAATCTCTATCTGTATCTGCAGTCGGTGCTCGATGCGCCTCAGCTGGAGCGGCTCAATCGGGCCTTGAGCGCGCAGGTGCTGACCCTGGGCAGCGACGCGTTCAGCGCCGACGAGCAGGCCCTGAAACGATGGCTAGGCAGCGCCGAGCACACGCTGGAGCTGCCCGGCCTGCGCCTGCAGCTGGGTGGACTCAATCCCCAGCACAGCCAGCCGGACGCCGCCGAGCTGGCGCAGCGATTGGGCGAGGTCGAGGCCCAGATTGCGCGCTTGAAGCAGGAACTGGAGACCGCCCGCGATCTGGATCAGGCGCAGCGCGAAAAAGCCCGTCTGCAGAGCGAAGTCGATATCCAGAAGGCCAGGCTGGCCCGCTATGACGAGTACCGGCAGCTGGCCGAAACCAGCCCCGCGCGCCAGCAGGCCTTGGTCGACGTCGACCAGCAGCTGCAGCAGATCCATCAGCAGATCGAGAGCGCCCGCGCCCATGACCGGGCCCTGCGCCTGCGCGAGCGCGAACTGCAGGCGGAGCTGCAGGCTTTGCGAGACGATCATCGAGTCATCGTGCAACGGCGCGAACAGCGCCGTGACGATGGCCCGGCTTTCGCCCATCTGCCCGATCTGCCGAACACGCCATGGGTGTCCACCCGGGTGCCGGGACTGGCGCAGTTGCGTGGCTTGCTGGAAGGTTATCTGTCCGATTGCGCTGAGCTGCTGCGGCTGGATCAGCAACTGGAAACGCTGCGCGCGCAGCTGCATGCTGGCGGTCTGACCAAGTTCCAGTTCCTCGGTGGCAGCGAACAGGAAATCGGCCGCATGATCGATTTTGCCAGCCTGCTGCCGCAGGAGGCCGAAGCACTGGAGCGCAAGGCTCGCAGTGCCGTGGTCAATGTCACCCTGTGTCTGCGCGAGTTGCGCGACGGCCTGCTGGCTTTCCAGAGCCGCATGCGCGACTTCAACCGGCTGGTCAATCGGCGCCAGCTGTCGGATCTGTCGGTGTTTCGCATCGATCCAGTCGAGGAAAGCGCGCTGGTTGAGGCCATCAATGCGCTGATCAGCACCGCCGAGCAGGTGCAGAGCGGCGAGAGCTTCGAGCTGTTCAATCACGCTACCGTGCTCGACGATGCCACGCTCAACCGCGCCAAGGCGCTGCTGATCCGGGTTGGCGAGGAAAAAGGCTGTCTGCGGGTCGAGCACCTGTTCCGGCTGCAGTTCGTGGTTGGCAAGAAGGGTCGGCCCGAAGAAGCCTTTGGCGACATCGACAGCGCGGCATCGAACGGCACGGTGCTGATGGCCAAGCTGGTGACCGGCCTGGCGCTGCTGCATCTGATGCAGGACAAACGTCATCAGGTGCAGGCGGTCTGTTATGTGGACGAGGCCTCGGCGCTGGATCTGCGCAATCAACGGCATCTGATCGATACCGCCGCCGAGTTCGGCTTCGCGCTGATCTTCGCCTCGCCCACACCGCTGGTTACCGCGCGCTACTGTGTGCCGATCACCACGATCAACGGCGACAACCACATCGGCCGCCGCAGCTGGCAAATCCTGGAACCGCTGAATGAAGACTTGCCGGCATGAGTCGCGCGCTGATCGCCGCGCTGGAGAAGTTGCTGGCGGCCACTGAGGAGTTGCGCGCCAGCGCTTTCAGTGATGCGCAGCGCCGGGCCCTGGATCAGCTGACTCAGCGCACGGGTGCCCTCAGTCGTGAACCCAGGGGCGGCGGCAGTGTTTATTGCGTACGTCAGCCCGGAATACTGCAGGAGCACCTGTCGGCGTTGCGACCGCTGGCCGCTGATGCCATCGATCCGGATCTGCCACAGCGAGCTGCCAACATCGCCGGCAGTCGCGACAGCAAGGCCAGGCGGCATCGTCACGTCCAGTGCTATCTGCTGTGCAAGACCGTCGGCAGCCCGGTGCATTGGACCCGAGGCGAGCGCAGCCTGGACCTGAGCGTAGCGGTTCGCGAAACCGGCGCGGCGGCATTGGCACTGTCGAGTGATGATGGCTGGCACAGCGAGGCGCCGCTGTGGCTGGTCGAGAATCAGGCGCTGTTCGATCGCCTCGACTGGTTTCCCGATGCCGGTCCGGCGACCGTGGCCTACTATGCCGGGCAGCTCAGCGGCGAGCTGCTGGGCTGGCTGGCACACACTCCGCGCGCCCCCAGGGTGGTGCTGTTTGCCGATTACGATGGCACCGGTCTGCTCAACTATGCGCGGCTGCACGCCGCCACCCGGGGTGCCTGCACGTTCTGGCTGATGCCGGGCTGGACCGATCTGCTGCGACGCTACGGCAACCGCGAATTATGGCAGCGCTGCCATGCCGATGTCGAGCGCGCCCGCCTGACGCTAGAACAACTGGGCGCCGAGCCCGAACTTCAGTCCTTGTGTCGCACCATGGCCATCGAGGGCGCGGCGCTGGAACATGAGGCGGTGTGGTTGAACCTGGAAACCATGGTTGACCGCTCTTCGAAACTCGTAGGGCGTTGATTCTTGTGAATTTGCGGTTGCTGGATTGAGGTTTCCAGGTTGAGTGCGGCACCGTCGAGCAGTCCCTGACTGTGTGGTCCTTGCCAATCCGCCGAGGCTTGGGAGAATGTAATATGTTTCCTCCATATCCAGACCTCCAGGCGCCCGGTGACCCCATGAAATCGGCGCTCACGACACTCTTTCGCAGCAATACCAGCCAGGCGGTACGCCTGCCAAAAGCGCTCGAACTGCCGGCCTCGGTCACGCAGGTCCGCGTCACGGCAATCGGCAATACCCGCGTGATCGCCCCCGTGGGCGAATCCTGGTCGCTGTGGTTCGACGGTCCCGGCGTGACCGAGGATTTCATGGAGGAACGCGAACAGCCGGCAGATCAGCAACGCGAAGAGTTCTAGCCGTTTTGCAGTACCTTCTGGATACGAACATCGTGATCTACACGATGAAGAATCGACCTGCGCGAGTGCGGGAGCAGTTCATTCTGCACGATGGTCACATGGCGATCTCCGGCGTCACGCTGGGCGAACTGGTCTACGGCGCGGAACGCTCGTCGCGGCGAAGAACCAACCTCAAGGATATCGAATCGCTATTGGCGCGGATCGAGGTGCTGAACTTCGATGACGAGGCCGCTTACCACTTCGGCCAGGTGCGAGCTGAGCTGTACGCGCGCGGATTACCCATTGGCTCTTACGACAGATGATTGCCGGACATGCCGAGCCTCGATAGCGCACGGGTAGACTCAGATCACTCACAAACACCGACAAGCGCCATGATCGAGCAGCCCTTTACCCTGCCCTGCGGCGTTACCTTGCCAAACCGTCTGGCCAAGGCAGCGATGACCGAGGGTCTGGCAGACCGCGATCATCTGGCCACGCCGCGATTGGCGCATCTGTACCGGCGTTGGAGTGAGGGCGGGATCGGGCTGTCGCTGACCGGCAATGTCATGGTCGAACACTCGGTGCTGGAGAATCCGGCCAATGTGGTGATCGATCCCACCCATCCGCATACGGTGTCCGCCGAAGCTCGCGAACGCCTGCGGGCGTGGGCGCAGGCTGGCAGCGTGGCGGGAAATGCCCTGTGGATGCAGATCTCGCACGCCGGGCGGCAGTCGCCGCGCTACGTGACTGGTCGTCCACGCGGGCCGTCGGCGGTACAGCTGGACCTGCTCGGCAACTACGCCACGCCGGTGGCCTTGACGCGCGAGGAGATCGCCGAACTGGTGCAGCGCTTCGCCAAGGTGGCGATGGTCGCCCGTGACTGTGGTTTCGGCGGCGTGCAGATCCACTCGGCCCATGGTTATTTGCTGAGCTCCTTCCTGTCGCCGGTGACCAACCGGCGCGAGGATGAATACGGCGGCAGTGTCGACAACCGGGCACGTTTCCTGATCCAGATCCTGCGTGCCGTGCGTACGGCCGTCGGTGCCGACTACCCGATCTCGGTCAAGCTCAACTCCGATGATTTCCGCAAGGGCGGCTTCAGCCACGCCGATTGCCTCAAGGTGGTCGAACTGCTCAATCCCGAAGGCATCGATCTGCTGGAGATCTCCGGCGGCACCTACGAGCAACCGCGCCTGCTCGGCATGGAAGGCAAGCCCGATTCGGTGATGCCGGTGCGCACCAGCACGCGCCTGCGCGAGGCCTATTTTCTGTCCTATGCAGAAGATATCCGCAAGATCGCGCGCATGCCGCTGATGGTGACCGGCGGCTTCCGTTCCCGCGCCGGCATGGTCCAGGCCCTGAGCGATGGCGTTTGCGACCTCATCGGCATTGCCCGCCCGGTGTGCACCCATCCGGATTCACCAGGATCATTGTTGGCCGGTGAGACCGACGCCCTGCCCGCTTTCGAGGCCGGGCTGCATCTGGCCGAGCGTGGCTGGCGCTCGCCCACCAGTCGTTTCACGCTGATGCGGGTGATCAACGTGCTCGGCGGCCAGCAGTGGTACTACGAGAACATCCATCAACTGGCCGACGGACTGCCACCAAGACTCGATCGAGGCATGCTCACGGCCTTCGCCATGTTCTGGCGCAATGAGCTGTGGAGAGCGGCTCGGATGCGGCGGGGTTGATGTGCGACGCTCACCTGGACAGGGTTCGGGGCCCGTTCGCTGGCACTTTGCTCCATCCCCGGACTTATCTACACTCGATTGGTCCGAGCAAACTGAGCAATGCTTCAGACACCGGTGCCCTGGCCTTCGCTAGAATCCCGCTTCTATTCTGATCGCGCGGACGCCGCCTTGATCACCGACCTGCTGCATCGCTGGAAGACGGGTGACCGGGAGGTGGAACAGGCTCTGATGGACCTGGCTTACCCGACGCTGGTGGAACTGGCTCACGCCCAGGCGCGACGCAACGGCGGAGTCTTGACGCTGCAGGCGACCGAGTTGGCGCACGAGGCCTACGCCCGATTGATTCAGCAACGCAGTGTGGACTGGAAGAGTCGCGAACACTTCTACGCCATTGCCGCGACGGTGATCCGACGCGTGGTCGTGGACTATTTGCGCTTGCGCCATCGTGACAAGCGTGGCGGCAAGCTGCCTTTTGTTTCCCTCGACGAGATCGACGAGCGTGATGCCCCGGGCATTGACGAATCGGTGGACTGGATCAGTGTCGACCAGGCTTTGAACGAGTTCGCAGAGTTCGACCCGGTGGGTGCCCGGCTGGTTGAGCTCAAGTTCTTTTCCGGATTGAATACCGAGCAAATCGCCGAGGTCATGGGCAGTTCGGTGGCCACTGTGGGTCGACAATGGCGATTGGCACGCGCCTGGCTGGGGCAGCGTCTCGGCGTGGACGATAGCGAGCCCTGAGTCCCGCTGATGCAAACCAGTCGCCTGCAGCAGCTGTTTGACAGTGCCGTCGACCTTGACCGTGCGGCGCGCAAGGCCTTTCTTGACCACGAGTGCGCGGACGACCCGGCCCTGCGCGAACAGTTGCGCAGCCTGCTGGCGGTCGACCAGCGTTTGGCGCATACCACGGTGCAGCAGGTCGGCGCCGAAGCAATTGCCATGGCTGCCGCGCGCAGCGATGGCCGGCTGCAGCCGGGCCAGCGACTGGGCGCTTTTCAGTTGTGTGAGCCAATCGGACAGGGCGGCATGGGCGTGGTCTACCGCGGCGAACGCGTGGATGGCCCGGTAAAACAGCAGGTTGCCATCAAGGTGGTGCGGCGCGAGTACCTTGATGCCGATGTGCTGCGGCGCTTCGAGCTGGAGCGGCAGACGCTGGCAACGCTCGATCATCCCTATATCGCGCGCCTGCTGGATGCGGCTGAGCTGAATGACGGCACACCCTATTTCGTCATGGAATTTGTGGCAGGTGTACCCATCACCGACTACTGTGCCCAGCAGAACCTGGACCTGCGCACACGCGTACGCCTGATGCGACAGGTTTGCCGGGCGGTCTCGCATGCGCACCGGCACCTGATCGTGCACCGTGATCTCAAACCCGGGAACATTCTCGTCACCGGCGACGGACTGCCCAAGCTGCTCGATTTTGGCATCGCCAAGAGTCTGAGTCCGGTCACGGCGGCCAATTGGGCGGCACAGACCAGCACCGGGCGGCTGTTCTTCTCGCCCGGCTACGCCGCACCCGAGCAGTTCCGCGGCCAGCGCGTGCATGTGGGCTGCGATGTCTACGCGCTCGGCGTGCTGCTTTACGAGTTGCTCACCGGGGTGCGGCCCTTTGATTTCACCGGCCTCAGCCTGGGCCAGATCGAGGTGCTGCTCGAGGCGACACCGCCGCAGGCACCCAGCAGCCGCATCGAGGCGGGCATGGCCGACGGTCGTGCCCGTCGGCGTGCCTTGCGCGGAGATCTCGACGGCATCGTCTTGCGCTGTCTGCGCAAGTCACCGCTGGAACGCTACGGATCGGTCGATCAGCTGGACGAAGATCTGGGGCGTTATCTCGAGGGCCTTCCGGTGGCGGCGCGACGCGGCCATAGTTGGTATCGCTTGCGCAAATTTGTCGCCCGCCATCGTTGGGCAGTTTCCATCGCCAGCGCTTCGGTCTTCGCGCTCAGCCTCGCCGCATTGATGCTGTGGCAGCAGAACCTGGCTTTGCGCCAAGAGCGTGATGTGTCGCAACAGACGCTGGACATTATGCGCGACGCCTTTGCCGAAGCGGATCCGATCCGAGCCTCGGGTGCTGACATCAGTGCTCGGCAGATTCTCGAATCGGCGCGCAAGCGACTGGACCGGATCGATGCCGATCAACCGGCGCTGTTCGCCAAACTGGCGCAATCCATTGCCGAGGTGGACTTGTCGTTGGGACAGTCCGATCAGGCAGCGAGCCTGCTCGATCGCGCCCGCCAAGCGGCGGTGCGGGCTGGCTGGGAAGCCGGCGCGCAGGCCCATCTGCTGGCATTGAGGGCGCGGGCGCTGATCAATGCTGATCGGTTGAATCAGGCGCAACAGGCGCTGGACGCATCCAGATCCCTGAGTCCGGGTGATTCCAGCCTCGAATGGCAGGTGCTGCAGGGTCGGCTCTGGTGTATCCGCGAGGAGTTCGATCGCGGGCTGCAGATGCTGCGGACGGTGATGGAACGTGTCGCCGATCGATCTGCGGACGACGAACTCGCTACCACTGTGCGGTTGTCATTGGCCGAGGGTTTGGGTCTCGCCGGCGACAAGGCGGCGGTACTGGCAACGCTCGAAGAGACGCTGACATGGCAAAAACAGCGTCTCGGCGATAGTCACCCTCAGGTGTTGCGCACGCGCATGCGACGCGTCTCTGCCCTGCGCGCGCTCAATCGCACTGACGAAGCGGCCGCTGAAGCCGCCAGCGTGGTGGACCAGATTGTCCACGTTTTTGGCGCGGATACCGCCGAGGCCGCCCTGGCCTACAATGCCTTCGGGCGCACTCTGGAAGTCAGCGGTCGGGCCGAGGAATCCCTCCGGGCCTACCGGCAGGCGCTGACGGCCACCCAGAGGGCGCAGGGACTGGATCACAGCAACACCCGCCGGGTGCAATTCAATCTCGCCTATGCCTTGCAGGCCAGCGGCCAGCACGATGCGGAGGCCGAAGCGCTCTACCGGGAAGTACTGGCATTGACCGAGCAGCGATCGGGCAAGCAAAGCGAAATGGCCACCTATGTGCGCCTGTATCTCGGGCGGTTCCTGCAGGAACGCGGTCGTCAGGGTGAAGCTTTCGAACTGCTTACTCCAGCGGACGGCTGGGCAGGCCTTGAGCGCGCCAGTGACGACAACCGCGGCCGATATCTGCTGACGCTGGATCAGCTATCCAAAGAGACCGGCTGTGGCAACGCGGCTAATTCCGCCTGTGCCCGTGCCAAGGACTGGATTCAGCGCGCCGCGAACCTGCCGGCTCAAGCCCGATGATCGAGTTTTTCGCAAGAAGGCGAGTGACCGTTCGAGTACTTTGTGTTCCCCTGACCAAGTGAGTGCACTCATGTTGAAGTCGATATCCAGTCTGCTGTTGGCAACGACCGCGGTGCTGTGCTTGCCCGAGGCGCAAGCTGCCGGCGAATCACCGCCGACCTGCGACCTGCGAGACACCTTGTCCTGTCCCATACCTGGTCAGGTGATTGGTTACCAGCTAGATTGTCCCAGAGGTGATCCTTCTCACAAGACAACCTGCGTCTACGAGACGAGCCTGCCAGTCGCGCAAATTCTCTGTTCCAGTGGCTCTGGCAATGCTGCGTGCGAGGCGTGGCCGCAATCCGACGGGATTGCTTACCGCTATGTCTGGAAGGTGCTGAGCGGCGTGACCGATGCCAGTTCGGGCGGCCAGTACAACCCGCTGTTGCTCGGCAGCTGCCGTGTGGGGCGCTTGGCCCAGGTAGCCGTGACCGTCATCGCACCCAGTGGACTCTCAAGCACAGCCACCAGTGAGCGCTTCCTCTGCGAAGCCAATCAGTAACTCAGTTTCCGTGATCGAGTTTTTCGGGGGATGGCGAGTAGGTCTGCGGGGCGCGCACAACGTCAACATGACCGGCGCGCCCTTCGGGTCGGAACCCCGACTCGCCTACTTTCCCCATGATTCAGGAGACACCTTCATGAACCTGCGCATCAAACTCGCCGTCGCTCTGATTGCCGCTGCCGCCGGCTTTGGCTTTGCCACCTCGGGATTTGCCACTACGCCGGCCTGTCAGGCCTGTCAGAACGCCTGGCAGGAGTGTGGTGGCGGACAGAACGACCAGTGCACCATGCGTTACGAAATCTGTCTGCGCCGCAACGGCTGCCCGCCGCTGTATTGATCGGCACTCAGCCAAGAGGGGCCCGATGATTTCGGGTCGGTGAATGGCAGCCTTCGGCAACGACCGAAGGCTGCACTCGGCAGGCTGGCTCCCGACCGGCCACAATCTTTGAGTAACCCATGAACATTCCGTTGCGACGTTCCCTGCGGGACGTCTTCTTCTCGTTGGCCCTCGTCAGCCTGGCAGTGTCGCTTGGCAGCTGGGCTGGACAGCGCTGGCAGCAGTCGCAGATCCCGCCGCTGGTTCAGGACTTTGATCCGGCGTCCATCGACCTGCCGGCCTCGTACACGCCGGTATTGATTGCCAACAGTACTTGCCCCGCCTGCACCAGCGCCCGGCGCTGGCTGCAGGCCAATGGTATTCCCTTTTCCGAGTTGACCGTCGATCAGTCCGAACACGCTCGGGTGATAGCCGACCAGCTGGGCGTCAAGGTCGTCCCTACCGTGCTGGTTGGCAGCACCCGGATCAACGGATTTGATGAGCGGGCACTGCGGACCTGGCTGAAGTCGCCGCTCAAGCGTCCATGACCTTCGGACCTGTCACGCCCGGACATGGTGCCCTAGTGTGAAAAGGACGTGCGGGCTGAAGGCTTCCAACCTTTGGTCTTGACCAATAAGGGAGATGCATTGATGCGTATGACCCTCTGGGCGGCCGCGGGCGCTTTGCTGATGAACGCTTTCTCGGCCTCGGCCGCGAAAACACCGGACGTGCTCGCGCTGAAGGACTACGCGGACACTCTGCTTGAACAGAGTTATCTGTCCGACGGCCCGGGAGCGGTGGTGCTGGTCGCCCGCGGCGACGAGGTGCTGTACCGCGGTGCCCGCGGACTGGCCAATGTCGAACTGGGGGTGCCGCTGGCGCCCGAGCAGGTGTTCCGCATTGGCTCGGTGACCAAGCAGTTCGCTGCAGCCACGGTGATGAAGCTGATCGATCAGGGCAAGCTCAGCCTGAATGATCCCTTGAGCAAGTTCCTGCCGGATTATCCGAACGGTGACAAGATCACGGTACTGCAGCTGCTCAATCACACCTCCGGGGTCAAGAGTTACACCGGCATTCCTGGCGTGATGGCGGGGCCGATCCGCATGGATCTCAGCACTTCGGCGCTGATCGATACCTTCAAGAACCTGCCGGTGGATTTCGCGCCCGGCTCGGCCTGGGCCTACAACAATTCGGGTTATGTGCTGGTCGGTGCCGTCATCGAGGCGGTCACGGGGGAATCCTGGGACGCCGCCATCCAGCAGCTGGTGCTGGCGCCGGCTGGCCTCAACCACACCCGTCTCGGCGCCGATGATGTCTTGATCGCCGGCATGGCCAGCGGCTACGGCAGCAAGGGCGGCAAGGTCATTCCCGCTGCCTATCTCAGCATGACCCAGCCCCACGCCGCCGGGGCGCTGGTGTCCACCGTCGATGATCTGTTCCACTGGAATCGCGCCCTGCACGGCGGTCAGTTGCTGAAGCCTGAGAGCTATGAACAGATGATCACGCCGACCGGTGCTGCCAAGGACGCTGGCTACGGATTCGGTATCGGGCCCGGCACCGTGCGCGGTCGTGCGCAGCTCTCTCACGGTGGTGGCATCCACGGTTTCTCCAGTCATCTGCTGTATCTGCCCAAGGACCAGATCAGTGTCGTCATATTGCAGAATTCGGACGACGGTCCGGACGTCGCCACCCTCGCGGTCACGCTCGCTGCCTTCGCGCTGGGCGATCCCTATCCGGAGGCCAAAGCGATCGCTGTCGAACCCGAGGTACTGGCACGTTATGAGGGCGTCTATCGCATCGACGAGCAGAACACGCGCACGCTGCGCCTGGTCGATGGCGCGCTGACCTCCCAACGCAGCGGTGGCCAGCAGCTGAAACTGACCCCGATCGAAGCCGATGTGTTCCTGTTTGACGATGGTCTGACCCGGCTCACCATCGAGCGGGATGATGACAACCAGATCAGCGGCATGCGGCTGTTCCAGAACGGCGAAGGCGAGGGTCAGTTTGCCGAGCGCACCGATGAGCCCTTGCCCTCCGAGCGCGCCCATATCGATCTGGACGCCGCCCAGCTGCAGCGGGTACTCGGGGCCTATCTGGCAGGCCCGGGTACCATGACCGTATTCGTCGACAACGACCAGCTCAAGGTGCAGCTCAGCGGCCAACCGGCTTTCGATCTGCTTGCCGCAAGTCCCGATCAGTTCTTCCTGACGGTCGTCGACGCCACCCTGGAATTCGCCGCCGGTGACCCGGCGCCGTCACTGACGCTGAAGCAGGGCGGTGCCGTGATCGAGTTCACGCGCAAGGCAGAGTGAATGCGGGTGGGTGTCGCTCCATGAGCCCGTGTCGCAAGTTTCTTGATTTGTCTGCGCAGGCCCGGTTCGCCAAGACGCGGCCCCGGGCCGAGCTGTGGGAGCGGACTTTGTCCGCGATCGACGCTCGTGGGTGCTCGGGGCCAGGCATTGCGGCTGAAGCCGCTCCCCCAGGGGCCGGGTTCAGGGCCCATGAGTACTGTCGGACGACCCAAGGTGGCTCGCGGTGACGCGTCAACGCCTTGGGAAATGGGTTCCGGGAGACCCAAGGTCCGGCACCGCATGGGTGCCGGACCTGGGCTCGGCTCAGTAATAGAAGCCGGTCAGCAGGTCGACGATGACGCCGGTCGCCAGTTCGACCAGAACCAGATCACCGTCGATGCGCACCCAGCGGCAACCGTAGGGCGGTGGTGCAATGCCGTAGGGCCGGTAGTCGACGTAGTAGTAGGAGCTGTAGAAGGGCGCCGGCAGGCGATAGCCGATGTACCAGCTGCGATAGCCGTAACCGCGTGGATAGTAGTAGCGCGAAGGTGCGCGGTAGCGGTGACCTGACCAGCCGTGGTTCCAGCCGCGCCGCCAATCGTTGTTCCATCGCGAGTGGTGATCGTTGCGATAGCCCTGGCGGTAGCCGGAATTCCAGCCATTGCCGCGACCATGGCGATCGTAGTCATTGCCATACCCGGAGCGGCCATTGTAATGACGATCGTTGTTACCGCGACGGTCGTGATTGTCGCGACGACCGTCACCACGCCACTCGTTCTGCGCACCCGATGACGCCAGTCCGAGGTTGCCGCGGCTTTGCTGATAAGCCTGGCCACCGCCGTATTGATGGCCGCCGCGATTGCCACGGTTGTCGCGCTGGCCTTGACCATAGTCGCGAGCGGCACCGTTGTGGTCGCCGCCTCGACGGCCCTCGTTGTTGCCGCGGCCGCCGTAGTTGCCACGGTCCTTCTGAGCGGGTTGCGATTGGGTATGACCGCGACCCTGCTCGGAGCCCGGTCCGCGACCTTCGTCCCGGCCACGACCATTGTCAGCGGTCGCGGTCATCGCAGTCGCACCCAAGAGCAGCGCCGCTGCTGCCACCATCAATTTGTTCATAGCCTGGTCTCCTCAAGCCTTCCGGGCAGCCGCCAAACCCCGCGTTTGACCTCGTCCGTGCGCTCAGATTGCATCGCGTTGCCTGAACAGAACACCCGAATTGAGCTGAACGGGACCGGCCCGTTCAGTTTTGGGCGACGATTGCCCTTGTCGAATGCCGAGGGATGCCCGAGGGCCGGCGTTGCTTCGGATACATGCTCGGTGCTCTCGATTGACCGACTGTGTCTGCGGCGTATCCTTGGGCAGCGTTCGAATCCGCCGATCCGGGCCCGCACTGCCGAGCGTCTGTGCGTGCTGCCCCTGCTACCACTTGCCGGGCTGCCATGCATACGATCACCCTCGCTTCCTTCGTGTTGTTCACGGGCCTGGTCGGACTGACCACGTGGTGGTTCACCCGCGGCGATGACCATGCCAGCAGCAAGGGCTATTTTCTCGCCGGACGCACGCTCAGCTTCCCGCTGATTGCCGGTTCGCTGTTGCTCACCAATCTGTCGACCGAACAGATGGTGGGTCTGAATGGCGCTGCTTTCAGTGATGGCTTGAGCGTGATGGCCTGGGAAGTGATCGCGGTTCTCGCGCTGGTGCTGATGGCGCTGTTCTTCCTGCCGCGCTTTCTCAAGAGCGGCATCGCCACCCTGCCTCAGTATCTGGCGCTGCGCTTCGACCACGGCACCCAGGTCATCACCAACCTGATTTTCCTGGTTGCCTACGCGGTCATCCTGTTGCCAATCATTCTCTACACGGGCGCCACCGGGCTGAGCGGCATCCTGGATGTGCCGGCACTGACCGGCATCGACAGTCCGACCACCAATCTCTGGCTGCTGGTGTGGCTGGTCGGGATCATCGGCTCGGTGTACGCGCTCTTCGGAGGGTTGCGCACCGTGGCGGTTTCGGATCTGCTGAACGGCATCGGCTTGCTGATCGGCGGCCTGTTGATCACCTGGTTCGGCCTGCAGGCGGTCAGTGACGGACGCGGCGTGGCCGAGGGCTGGCGGTTGCTGGTCTCGGCACAACCGGAACGCTTCACATCGGTCGGCACCGAGCAGCAGTCGGTACCGTTTTCGACGCTGTTCACCGGCGTACTGCTGCTTCACCTGTTTTACTGGTGCACCAACCAGCAGATCATCCAGCGTACCTTCGGTGCGAGCAGTCTGGCGGAGGGTCAGAAGGGTGTGCTGCTGACGGGCGCACTCAAGCTGTTCGGCCCCTTGTACCTGGTCATTCCCGGCATGATTGCCTGGCAGCTGTTCGCGGCCGAAGGCATTGCGCCCGACCACGCCTACGGGCGACTGGTGCACGAGGTACTGCCCGCCCCGCTCACCGGATTCTTCGCCGCGGTCATGGTGGGAGCCATCCTCAGTTCCTTCAATTCGGCGCTCAATTCCACCTGCACGCTGTTCAGTCTGGGCCTGTACAAGACGGTACTGCGCACCGATGCGGATGAGGCCAGCGTGGTGCGCTCGGGCAAGGTCTTTGGCTGGGTGCTGGCCGCCGTCTCGATGACCATCGCGCCCTTGCTGGCCCATACCGGCAGCATCTTTGGCTACCTGCAGAAGATGAATGGCATCTATTTCATCCCGATCTTTGCGGTGGTGGTGGTCGGCATGCTGGCACGACGAGTGCCGCCCGTGGCGGCCAAGGTGGCTCTGATTGGCGGCTGTGCGCTGATCGCGGTGGGTTATTTCGTGCCCCCCTTCGATCGCATGGTAGCGGCGATGCACGAATTCCATTTCCTGGGTGCGGTCTTCGTGACGCTGGTGCTGCTGATGCTGGCCATAGGACAGGCACGGCCATTGCCGCAGCCCTGGGTGCAGCAGGACAGCGGCGAAGTCGATCTCCGCCCCTGGCCGCTGGCCCGGGCTGCCGGTGCCGCACTGATCCTGATCGTGTTGCTGATTTATATCGGCTTTGCCCAATACTGAGGGTATAGCCGCATTCGCGAATCCTGCTTGACAGTCGCGGGCACAGCGAACTTTGGAGTGTCGATGACCAACCCACACAGGCGATACCTTCCCATGGCCCTGATGCTGACAGTGCTTGCGGGCTGCGCCAGCCCTTCGCGCCAGGATGGACGCCTGGCGGTGGACCAGCTGACGGCCAGCCGGTTGCCGGCCACGGCTGCGCCGGAGGGCGCCGACACCGCTTCGGTGGCGACGCGGGTCGCCGAACTCGCTCAAGGCGAACTGTCCCTGGAGCGAGCCCTGCAGCTGGCCCTGATCAACAACCCGGGTCTGCAGGCTGAATATGCCCAGCTTGGACTCGCCCGCGCCGATCTGATCGAAGCCAGCCGATTGTCAAATCCCCGTTTTGCCCTGCTGCGCAAGGATGAAGGCGGTGGTGACGGTCGCGGCTACACCCGCCATATCAGTCAAAGCTTCACCGAGCTGCTGTTGCTGCCGGCGCGCACGCAGATGGCCAAGGCCGAGTTCGCGCGCACCCAGCAGCAGATCGGTGCCGCGGTGCTGGATCTGGCGGTGGATGTGGAAGTGGCCTGGTACCGTGCGGTGGCGGCCCTGCAGGCCCAAGCCATGCGCGAGGCGATTGCGAATGCCGCGCAGCTGTCGGCCGAGCTGGCGCAGCGTTTCCACGCGGCCGGCAATTTGCCGCGCCTCGAGCTGTTGATGGAGCAGGCCGCAGCCACCCAGGCCAGCATAGAGGCACGCCGGGCCGGCGCCGATGTGGCCGAGGCACGCGCGGAGCTGGCCGCGCTGCTGGGCCTGCGCAGCCGCATGCCATGGAGCCTTCCTGCGCGGCTGCCCGGGCCGGTTTCAGGGACGCTTGATGGCCAGGCCCTGGTGCAATTTGCACACGAGCAGCGACTCGATTACGCCGCCGCCCAGGCCGAGCTGGCGATGCGCGAAGACGCCCTCAAGCTGGCCCGCAACTGGCGCTGGCTGGGCGAGATCGAGCTTGGCGTCGAACGCGAAACCGAGACCGATGGTGCCCGTTTTCGCGGTCTGGAAGCCAGTCTGGAACTGCCGATCTTCCAGCAGGGACAGGCCGCCATCGCCCGAGCCGAAGCCGAGCGCGACGCTGCCGCGGCGCGGCTGTCGGAACTGGAACTGGCCATCGACAACCAGGTGGATCTGGCCCTGGAGCGCCTGCAGATGCAGAGCGATGTCGCCGGGCAATACCAGTCCCGGCTGCTGCCGCAGCGCGAAGGTATCGTCGACGGCACCCAGCGCGAGCTGAACTTCATGTTCAAGGGGGCGTTCGAGCTGCTGCTGGTGAAACAGGAGCAGTACGCCGCCTATCAGGACTACCTGGAAGCCGTGCGCGATTACTGGGTGGCGCGGGCCGAGCTGCGCCGCGCGGTGGGGGGACGATTGCCCGATGACGGGGAAAGGGGCGAGCCCAGCATCGGTGTCGACGCGGTGCTTCCCGACACCGACGAGGCGCCCGACGATTGGCATCAGCACCACCACCATTGAAAACCTCGGTCATCTGGCTGCGCAATGGTCCAGGTGACTCAGCGATCCGCATCAACGACGTCCGGCAGCGCCCTTGGCGCCACCTGAACTACGAAGCGAAACTGCCATGAATCGACGTGATTTCTTCTTGAACACCGGCGCCGCCACGCTGGCGGCGACCGTGCCGGCCGCGGCGCTGGCCGAAGCCACTGCCAGTGGCCCACGCCGCCATCCCAAGGTGCGCACGCTGAATGGCTGGACCTTGCCCCATCAGATGAAAGACGGGGTCAAGGAATTCCACCTGGTGGCGGAAGAAATCGAACACGAATTTGCGCCGGGCACCCGCGCCAAGTGCTGGGGTTACAACGGCAGCACGCCGGGGCCGACGATCGAAGTCAACGAAGGCGATCGGGTGCGCATCCTGGTGACCAATCGCCTGCCCGAGCACACCACCATCCACTGGCACGGCATCGATCTGCCCTCGGGCATGGATGGTGTGGGTGGCTTGAGCCAGCCGCACATCAAGCCCGGCGAAACCTATGTCTACGAGTTCACGCTGCGCCAGCACGGCACCCACATGTACCACCCGCATGCCGATGAGATGGTGCAGATGGCGGTAGGCATGATGGGGCTGTTCATCATTCATCCGCGGCAAGCCGAGCCTGAGCGCATCGACCGCGACTACGCCCTGCTGCTGCACAACTGGGCGCTGCATCCGGGCACCTGGCGGCCGGATCCCTCGGTGATGACTGAATTCGACCTCTGGACCTTCAACTCCAAGGTGTTCCCGGCGATCGATCCGATTGTCGCCCGCAGTGGCGAGCGCGTGCGCATCCGCATCGGCAATCTGTCCATGCACGATCATCCCATCCACATGCACGGGCCGCGCTTCTGGGTGACCGGCGGCGATGGCGGGCGCTGGCCCCGCAATCTGTGGCGTACCGAGGTTACCGAGACCGTGGCGGTGGGACAGACCCGCGATATCGAGTTCATCGCCCAGGCGGGTGACTGGGCCTTCCACTGCCACAAGTCGCATCACACCATGAACGCCATGGGCCATGACGTTCCGAACACGCTGGGCGTGGACCAGAGCGGCGTCGAGTCCGAGATCCGCAGGCTGCTGCCGGGCTACATGGCCATGGGCGAGACCGGCATGGCCGAACATCAGGACCACACCCAGATGGGCCACATGCCGGGCCCTGAGAACACCCTGCCGATGATGATGGGCGTGGGTCCGTTCGGCAATCTGGAAATGGGTGGCATGTTCACCGTGATCAAGGTGCGCGACGACCTCAAGACCGGCGACTACAGCGATCCGGGCTGGTACCCGCACCCCGAAGGCACGGTGGCCCGCTGCATCAGCCAGGATCCGGATTTCGGCAAGCCGGTTCGACGTGAACCCTTGCCACCGGCCGACGCGCCGATGAGTCAGGCCAAGCCAATGCGGCATCGGCATGAGGGGCATTGAAGGGAACTGCAGATCCAAGCTGCGCACTAGAATTCCTTACGTCAATGTAAGGAATGGAGGCGATGGGCGCCGCAACAGTCACCAGCAAGGGCCAGATCACGATCCCCGTGGCCGTGCGTGAAGCCATGCAGATCGCCGCGGGCGATCGCGTCGAGTTCATCGAAGTTCAGCCGGGACGCTTCGAACTGGTGGCTGCCACCGAACCGGTGACTGCGCTCAGGGGCATGTTCGGCAAGGCGACGACGGTTGTGACCATCGAGGAAATGAACGCTGCCATCGCGGCACGCGGCGCAGCCGCGAAATGATCGGCCTGGATACCAATGTCCTGGCTCGCTACATCATGCAGGATGATCCCGGTCAGGCGAGTCTGGCCGATGCCTTGATGCACTCTCTGAATGCCGAGCAGCCTGGATTCGTGACCTTCGATCGAGCCGCCGCCCGCGACGCCGGCATGGTGCTGATCGGCTGACAGAGGCGCCCCGAAACTCCTGTTCGGGGCGCCGTCAGGTTCTCGATCGCCTACTCGAAGCCGTTCGCGAACAGCGTATCCACGGCCAGCGAATAGCTCCAGACACCCCGTCCCAGGGTGCCGGCGTAGAGCGTCTGGTTGCTCGGCTGGTAACGGAGATCGAATACCAGCACGTCGGGCAAGGCATTGCCGAGCATCGACCAGGTGTTGCCTGAAGTCGGCAGCACGAACACGCCCGAACGCGTGCCCACGGCAACCACGTCGCCGCTGGTCTGGGCGATGAATTCGATCGTGCGGAAATCCAGCGCCGAGATACTGGCCAGATTGAAGGTGGCGTCTTGCCAGGTGGCGCCGGCGTCCGTGCTGCGGAACACCTGATTGTCGTCGACGGCAAACACCAGACTGGGATTGTCCGGATCCATGGTCACATCGGTGATGGTGGCGGCACCGGCCGGCAGTGCGCTGGTGGCGACGAAGCCACCGGGGTCGCGCCGGAAGACTTGCGCGTTCTTGCCGACGTAACCGGCATCCGGGTTGGCATTGCTGCCATAGGTCATGGCGTTGCGGTTGGCCCCCGGGCCGCCGATGGAGGTCAATGTCGGGCTGGCGGTGTCGGCATTGAGCGATTCGAACAGCAGGCTGGTGCCGCCGACCAGCAGTCGGTTGGCCGCCGCCAGATTGGTTTCCACCGGCGTCACGAACTGTGGGCCGCTGATCGAGGGCATGCCGATGCTGCCCACCTGGGCATTGGCCGGGTTGTACTGGCGACGCGAGAATCCGCCCAGATTCTGGCTGCTCATGAAGCGATAGCTGCCGCTGCTGCCCAGCGACTCATCATTGACGGCGATATCGCCACCGTCGCCACCGTTGATGAAGGTCCACACCGGATCGTTCGGTGTTTGCTGCATGTGCGTACCGTTGTCCTGGGTGCCGATGGTGACGATGTTGGATACGCGGTCGTGGTCCAGATCGTGCACTTCGAGCACCGACAAATCACCGTTCACCGATTGCCACACGCCTGTGGACGAGCGCGGATTGGTGCGACGGTAGACGCCGCCATCATCCACCTCCAGCAGATTGCCGTTGGCATCGAAAGCCATGTCGCGGCTGTCGGCGTGTGGCGCCGAGTTGCTGGCCGCTCCGGCATTGACGATCGTGGAAAACTGGCTGCCGGGTGCCAGGCTGGCGTTGCCGCGCTGGACATTGCCAGTGAAAGGGCTGGAGGTGATGCGATCGCCGGCGATGTAGACGATGTTCGAGTCGGTCGGGTCAACCGCCAGCGCCGTGTTGGTGGTGCCCTGCCCGCCCGGATGCACTGCCGGGACATCCATGGAGGTCCAGTTGGCGCCATTGTTGGCCGATCGGTAGACCCCAGCGAGCACGCCGTTGTTGACCACGGCGGCGAAGACCACGCCACTCGGACCCACGCCCAGACGAATGGTGCCGGTCGAGCTGCTGAGCCCGCTGATGCCGGTGGTGATATCCGTCCAGGTGGCGCCGGTGTTGTCGCTGCGCCAAACCGTCGGCGCGGCGCCAATCACCGAAATGTAGAAGCGCGCCGTGTTGGCAGGATCGGCCGCCATATCGCTGACGGCGCCGGAGGCCAGATTGCCGTTGCCGGAGATCTGGGTCCAGTTTGCGCCGGTATTGACGCTTCGGAACAGGCCATTGCCGCGGGTGGCGGCCATCAAGGTGGCGCCGCGTGCGGCCACCGCCGTGATCTTCTGGCCGACGAAGACCGATTGGCCGAGCAATGACCAGGCGCTGCCGCCATTGGTGGAGTAGTAGACGCCGATCTCGTCATCGCCGCGCTGGGCGAAGTTGCTCCAGCGACCGGTGCCACCGATGACCGTATTGCCACTGGCATCCAGCGGGTCCAGCGCCAGCGCGCCGATGGACTGCGAGGGCTGATCATCCGTCAGCGGAATCCAGGTGGGGCTGGTCGCTGTGGCGTTGGTCGTTTTCCAGATGCCGCCATTGACCGAGCCGATGTAGAGGACGTCGGCGTTGCTCGGATGCGGCGCCAGGCGATGCACACCGCCGGCCACCTCGTTGGTGGGGGGCACCGACACCTGGGCGTTTCGGGTAGGCGATGGGCCGAGGTGCACCCAGGCGTTGCCGCTGCCGCGCTGCAGCGGTCGCGGCGGCGGGATGGTCTGTACTCGTTGTTCGGCCGGATCCACCGGTTCGGCGTCAGACAGTTCCGGGCCCTCATAGCTTTCCGCCAAGGGGATCGGCAATTGCCAGCTGACAGGTTCAAGCGGTGGCACTGTCGCCACAGGCGTCAGAACCGGACCGGTGGCGACGGCGGTGCCGAACATGCAAAGCCAAAGTGCGGCAGCAGCCGCGATCCTGGTTGGGGCGGACATGCAGACCTCGAATCATCCTGAAGGTGGAGGAAGGCTAGCGCCTGCGGCGGGCCTGCGCCACCTTGACTGATGACAGGGTTCGGCTGGCGATGCTGTTAGGCACGGCCTTTGGCCTTGGCCCAACCTACAGGCGTGGTAGGTTGGGCTAAGCGCAGCGTGCCCAACATCGGTCCCGCCGAAGTGGTAGGTTGGGCCAAGCGCAGCGTGCACAACATCGCTCGAACCAGCTATTCACCCGTCTGAGCAGGTGCTTCGGCGACATCCGCGGGCTCGTTGCCCCAATCGGCCAGATACCAGCCACGTCGAGCGCATGCGGCCAACGAGCTGTATGGCCAGTCCCAGGGCGTCGCGACATAGCCATGCTTCACCGGATTGAAGTGGATGTAGTCCAGATGCCGCGCCAGATCCACGTCATCCCGGATCTGATGCTCCCAGTAGCGCCGTTGCCAGATTCCTCGCTCGCGTTTTCGCAGCCGAGATTGACTGGTGGTTTCGCCCGCCAGCTGGAGGCCCACACTGAAACGGTGTTTGATCATCGACCAGCGTCTGGGGAAATCGGAGTCAGCGTCTGGCATGGTCCAGATGCAGTGCAGATGGTCGGGCAATACCACGCACGCGGGCATGGAAAATGGGGCCTTCTGCCTGACATGGCCAAACGCCATGCGCAGTCTGTCGACCAGATGGGTGTCAGCAAAGAGTGGTCGACGATTGAAGGTGACCACGGTGAAGAAGTAGCAGTTGCCTTCAAGGCAGCGTCTGTAGCGCATGGCAGGGCCTCCAGCCTAGGTATCGCCATGTTTCGCTCCTCTGCGCCGCTGATCGATCCGTGATTTCGGATCTTTCTGTCCGAAATTTCCTACAAGATCTGCAAGGGACTGCCTGTTGGGCACGGCCTTTGGCCTTAGCCCAACCTACAGGCGTGGTAGGTTGGGCTAAGCGCAGCGTGCCCAACGTCGATCGCGCCGAAGTGGTGGGTTGGGCCAAGCGCAGCGTGCCCAACGTCGGTCCCGCCGAAGATTCTTCGGTCTTGACCCCATCGAGCCCGCCCAGGCTCTAGTCTTCGCGCCAGTCCCATTGCCACCGAGCCGTCCATGCATCCGAGCGATCCTGACCGCGATTTCCCCCGGGCCGCCGAGCGCGTGCTGGCGGCCGCGCCTGCCATCGATGATGTCGATCCTGCCGAAACCGGGGAATGGCTGGACGCGCTGGATGCGGTGGTCCACGCCGATGGCAAGGAGCGCGCCCAGTATCTGTTCGACCGTCTGGCCGATCACGCGCTCACCCGTGGCGTGCAATCGGCCCGGGCGCGGATCACGCCCTACCGCAACACCGTTGCGCTCAGCGCACAGCCGCCTTATCCCGGCGATCTGGAGCTGGAGGCCCGTCTGGGCGCGGCCATGCGCTGGAATGCACTGGCCATGGTGGTGCGCGCCAACACCGAGGCCGGCGAGCTTGGTGGACATATCGCCAGTTACGCCTCGGCAGCCGATCTGTTCGAGGTTGGCTTCCATCATTTCTTCAAGGCCGACGGGCACGCTGACGGCTCTGATCTGGTCTATTTCCAGCCGCACTCCTCGCCCGGCGTCTACGCCCGTGCCTTTCTCGAGGGCTTTCTATCCGAGGAACGCCTCGCCCGCTATCGACGCGAGATCGGCGAGCCCGGGCTGTGTTCCTACCCGCATCCCTGGCTGATGCCGGATTTCTGGCAGTTTCCGACAGGCTCGATGGGACTCGGGCCGATC